>JALHTS010000410.1 GCA_022865965.1 Ignavibacteriaceae bacterium | reverse complement strand
CGTTAAGTTTAATATTCTCAACTACTTTATATATATCATCTTTGAAAAACGGAGGGTCAGCCATTATTAGATCATATTTGATTTTTGGCTTCTGCGAAGTGAATCTTATAGCTTCCTGCTTAAAAACTTTACATTGTTCTACAACGCCAAGAGATTTTATATTCTCAATAAGATTATTGTAAATAAAAAAATCTTTTTCGATAAAATGAACTTCTGATGCTCCCCTGCTTAAGCATTCCAAACCCAAAGATCCGGAACCGGAATAAATATCAAGCACACTAATATCATTAAATGAGATGCGATTATTTAATAGATTAAAAAGTGTTTCTCTAACCCTGTCTGTTGTTGGTCTTATTTTATCAGACTGAGGAACTTTAATAAACCTACCTTTGAACTCGCCTGATATGATCCGCATTCTCATAAAAATTTCCTCGGGTTTATTAAGCTAATCGGAATGCTATACCGGCAGCAGATGAGAAGGAGTTATACTTTTCGAGGTATAATTTATTATCAAAAAGATTTTGTGAGGGTTTGATTTTGTCGAATGGATTGAAAAGAATAAAATTTAATCCGAGTGTTTTATTTAAAGTTTCTACCACAGAGCCTGATATTTCATCACCGCAAATAAAAGCAGCTTCAATCTGGCTTCTATCAACCCTTAGTGAAGGAGATGGTTTGGTTTCCCTTAACAGATGCTCTATTATCTCGCTTGCATCGTTAAGTGGAATTACTTTAAAGCTTATTGGCTTACCATTAAATGCATACAAAATTGAGAGAAACCGGTTGTTGAAATAAATACTTAGAGTTAATCCTTTATAAACAAGTGCATTGCAGACTGATAAAGCTCTTTCTGCTGCTATGTGCAAATTATCAATAAACTTTAATTTTAAATTATTTTTTTCACAGAAGCTGTGCAGCATTTGCAAATACTTTCTCTGAATTCCCAACACCATTGAAGAGGGCATAATATTAAAGGCATTCTTCTCAATTTCAAAATATTGTATAACAAGATTTTTAGTTGAAATGTAAGGATACAGAACTGAAAATTCCCATCTGAATTGTTCAATCATATCCTGATATAATAATGTATTATCGTAGGGCACTTGCGTTATATGGAAAAGCTCGAAAGGGAGTGTAAATGAAATTGAAGTTGCTTTGAGAGATTTTTTTATTAGTAATTCATCAAAAGCGCCCTGAAGTAGGGCGCTTATTTTAGTATCCTTATCTTTTTCAAGATCTATCGGGTCGTTAAAGTAAGCTTCATCTATATTAACTAGCTTAAACTGTTCACCTTCATAAATAACTTCTACAACCTGAAGTTTAGAACTTGAAATATTGAATCCCGCATGATTTTCAAATCCGGTCATTATATCATTAACAATTATTCCCAGGAAACAGTATTTTTTAGCGCATCGCTTTCAATGCTGCCAATTGTACCGTAACCATCAGGATCTTCAATCAAATATCTTGTACCGATTTTCAAAGTAGAATCTACTCTTAAAAATCTTCCTCTTGTTGTAACAACTGTATCTATCGACATTGTAGTATCAACAGAAATAATAAATCGTTGTTGGGATTTAGCTGAGACAAATAAACTTTCAGGTGTGAATTCACCGTGCGTTAATTTAACAAACGAATCTGCCGGTCTTAAAGTTAACGAATCAAACGAGTTACGCACACTATCAACATAGGGAGAATCTAAAAACTTAATAAGTTCATCAAGATTATCTGTAAATCGGCCATACTTTTTCTCCCAAAGGATTTGAGCTTCTTTAAGATTTGTCATTCTTAAACGTGTTTCCGTTCTGTTGTATTTTTCTTTTTCAACAATATCACTCGGATCAATAATAGCAACCTTAATAAGAATAAGCACTAATATTACAACAACTGTATAAAGCCCCGCATGAACATACCAGGGGTCTTGATTGGATTTATAATTCATTTTTCCTCCGGAAGAATTAAAAGTCTTTACTCGATGAAAATATACTTTTTTATATTATTTAATTTTGTATCACCTATCCCCTTAACTTTAAGGAGATCATCGACCTTTTTAAACTTACCCATTTTAGTTCTAAGGTCTAAAATGCTCTGAGCTGTTTTCTCGCCAATTCCTGGTAGTTTCATTAAATCTTCTAATCCCGCAGAATTAAGATTTATACTGTTTTCTGCAGGTAAAGTTTTTTTTGTAGATTTCTTAAAACTACGATTGTTAAAATCCAAAACTTCTTGCTTATAATCAACCTCTTTCAGTAAGTTCATTTTTAATGAATCTACCGAATTTTCACCCGGAGGATTATAAAAAAGGGAGTCCTGAACTGAATAATCGAAAGATTCGGAATCAATTTGTACAGGTTTTTCCTTGAAAAAATTTTTATAAGTAAATCCTGCTACAAAAGTAAAAGTAAGAAAAAGAACTACTTTTAGTTCCGTATTAGTAAAACCTATTTTTTTTGAGAGCCTGTCTAACATTACCCCCGCCAATAAAAAATAGTTTAGAAATAGTTAATTAATCAGTCGAACTTTTCTAATACTAAAATAACACACTCTGAATTTATTTCAATCAAAAAAGATAATTCTTATCCAAAATAAATTGCTAAAAATTTATAAACCGAATCTCTTAAAAAAACCTTTTTCCTGATCTTTAACTTCACCTTTAAAGTTGGGTTGCTCCATCAACTCTTTAAGTAATTCTTTTTCTTGAGAAGTTAATTTTTTCGGGACATCAATATTTATTTTTACAATTTGATCACCGTAACCAGCGTGGTTAAGGTGTTTTATTCCCTTGCCTGTCATCTTCAAAAATTTACCGTTGGGTGTTCCGGGATCAATTTTTAATCTTGCTTTACCATTCAAAGTTGGAACATCAACCTCGGCACCAAGAACAGCTTCAGGAAAACTAATAAACAAATTATAAATTATATCGTTATCCTCGCGAATAAAATATTCGTGTTCTTGTTCTTTAAACACAACTATGATATCGCCGGGTGATCCTCCTCTTTTTCCCGAATTACCTTCACCGCGTAAAGACATATAACTTCCTTCGTGAACACCGGCGGGTACATCTATCTTCACCGTAACATCATTTTGAAATCTGCCGTCACCCGAACATTTTCTGCAAGGGGTATCTATAACTTCTCCTTCACCATCGCAATTGCTACAAGCAGCTATGTTTACGAACTGACCAAATACAGATCTAGAAACACTTCTTATTTCACCGGAACCCTGACAAACCGGACAAGTTTTTTTAGCTGAACTATCCGCAGCACCGCTTCCGCTGCACTGATTGCACTTAACTAGTTTTTTAATTTTAATTTTTTTAGTTACTCCTGTTGCAATTTCTTCAAGAGTAAGTTTTAATGTTACTCTTAAATCTGTTCCGGGAGTGCCTGTTCCTCTTCTTCTTCCTCTTGATCTTGAGGAAGTTCCAAAGAATTCATCGAAAATAGAACCGCCGCCAAAAATATCGGAGAAATGAGAAAAGATATCGTTAATATCTGAAAATCCGGGTGAACCAAAGCCGCTTCCTCTTACACCTTCGTGACCAAATCTGTCATACCTTGCGCGTTTGTTATCATCATTTAAGATTTCATAAGCTTCGGCTGCTTCTTTAAATTTTTCTTCTGCATTTTTATCATCAGGGTTTCTGTCCGGATGATATTGCATAGCCTGTTTCCGATAAGCTTTTTTCAGTTCTTCCTTTGACGCATTTTTTGTTACACCAAGAACTTCGTAATAATCTCTCTTTGCCATAGTTAATATTATTCCTTCTCGCCGCTGGATTCATCACTAACAATTACTTTAGAATGCCTGATTACTCTATCCTTATATACATATCCGCTTTGAATTTCATCTAGAACTGTATGAAGAGGAACAGAATCATTTTGCATTTGCATCACAGCTTCGTGAAAATTAACATCAAACGGCTGACCGATTGATTCTATTTTTTTTACTCCCTGCTCTTCCAGCGTTTTCACTAATTTGTTATAGACAAGTTTAATTCCTTCTTCTATTGTGGAAGTATCTTT
>JALHTS010000409.1 GCA_022865965.1 Ignavibacteriaceae bacterium | reverse complement strand
TGCTAATCCGCACTACAGAATAAGGAATATCAATTATCTTTTTTTGAATTCGAGTTCCGGTAACCATAACTTCATCAGTTTCATAGAAGAGTGAATCTGCTATTCTTAAATGGTATTGATCACTCGGTTTTGTTGTATCTGTTTTTTCCTGTGCAGAGATAGAAAAAATGAAGGTTATTGAAAGGAAAAGAGCAGAGAAAATTAATCGCATTATTTTTACCGTATTTATAAAAATTTACTATGATAATATTATAAAATTTATATGTTAAATGAAGTCGTTTTAGTATTTCAATGTCAAATGAGGACGAATATATAGCAGTTAATAGGATGATAAAGATTAGTGTAAATATTTTAATTATGATTGATTATCTTAGACCTCAGATATGTTAAAAATAGGTAAAATAGAAATAAACAAAGCGATCCTTCTGGCACCAATGGAAGATGTTACAGATATTTCTTTCCGTCTGGTTTGCAGAGAACTTGGTGCTGATTTAGTCTATACTGAATTTGTTAATTCTGAAGGCTTAGTGCGTTCAAATGAAAGGACTCATAATAAATTAAAAATTATTGATCAGGAAAGACCTGTCGGTATTCAGATTTACGGTAGTAATATTGAGTCTATGGTAGGTGCAGCAAAAATTGCTGAAGCAGAAAATCCTGAATTGATAGATATAAATGCTGGCTGTTGGGTTAAAAATGTAGTCGGCTGCGGAGCGGGATCAGCACTTCTTAAAGATCTTCCTTATTTACAAAAGATGGTTAAAGCTGTAGTGGATAGTGTTTCTATTCCAGTAACCGTTAAGACAAGAATAGGTTGGGATAACAGTAACATAAAAATAGTTGAAGCTGCAAAAATGCTGGAGGATGTTGGAATTAAAGCTTTAACAGTTCATTGCAGAACAAGACAAATGGGGCATAAAGGTAATGCAGACTGGAGCTGGATTAATAAAGTGAAAGAAGTTGTTTCTATTCCTGTTATACTTAATGGTAATGTGCTTTCTGCATATGACGTAAAAAGAGCTTTTGAAGAGACTAATACAGATGCAGTGATGATTGCACGTGGAGCAATTGGGAATCCCTGGATCTTTAAAGAAGCCAAAGAATTATTAGCAACCGGATCAATATCTACAGAAATTGACGACGGAATGAGAATTAAGACTTGCTTACGGCATCTTGAGCTTGCAATTGGTGTAAAAGGCGAGCGCCGAGCAGTAATAGAGCATAGAAAATTTTATTCCGGATATCTGAAAGGAATGCATCACGCATCCAAGGTAAGAATGGGACTTATGCAATTCTCTGATTTTGAATCCGTAAAAAATGTTTTATTCAGATATTTGGATGAGTTAAAGAATAAAACCTATAGCTTGATATATCCGGCAAGGGTGCAAACAGATTTACAATCATAAAACTTCATTTGACTAACTCATTTTTAAATAAAACCGCAAGAATCATTTCAACTATTTTTGTCCCGCCATCTTTTACAATTATTATTTTTACTTTTTTTGCATTTTATATAGAAACAGAATCATTAAAAATAATAATTACTTTATTTACTGCTTATTTATTAGGATTCGCTGCACCCATAGTGTTATTCTTCATACTCAGAAATAAAAAATTACTTGTTGACAGCGATGCCTCTATTAAGGAAGAAAGAACATTACCTTTTTCTATTGCAATAGTATTTTATGTAATCGGATTTATAATACTTAATTATTTTGAAGTAAACATAATTTCAATAGCATTTTGGTTTTGCTATATTTCCAACACAATAATTACAATTTTAATAAATAAACATTGGAAGATAATCGCTCACGCAATGGGTGCTGCCGGTCCATTTGCAGCTTTAACGTTTGTGTTTGGTTTGTACGCTTTGATATTTGGAATAATAGTAGTAATTGTTGGATGGGCAAGGATAAGATTGAAGTGTCATACATTTGCGCAAGTATTTGCCGGTGGAGTTTTAGCTTTTATTTCAACTTATATTCAAATTTATTTTATAGTAAAATATTTTAGCCATTAAAAAATAGTACACTGTTATGATAAAATCGGAAATAAAAAATAACACAGCGATAATTTCTTTAGCACGACCTGATAAAAGAAATGCTCTTCATCCAGAATTGGTTGAACAATTAAAGAGTGCTTTTAATGATGCCGAAAACAACGAAGAAGTAAAATCTGTAATCATAACCGGAGAGGGAAGTTCCTTCTGTGCAGGCGCTGATCTTTCATATTTGAAAGAACTTAATGATAATTCACTTCTGGAAATTGAAAAAGACTC
>JALHTS010000408.1 GCA_022865965.1 Ignavibacteriaceae bacterium | reverse complement strand
TGAAAAATCTTGAAATCAGTTAGTCGAATTTGCGGGTAGATAGGATCATTGATCATCTCTTCCGGATACAAACCGAGACCTCCTTTTCCAGAACCAAATATTAGTTGCCCATCAAGAGTAACAGCAGTGTTTTGACGCGCTCCACCAAAACCGGTGAAGGGCATACCGTCATCCTCCCCATAACTATTAAATTTTCCTGTTTTAACATTATAAACACATAATTTATTAGCAGTTGCTGCCCAAATATTTCCCCTACTATCTTCCAATAATTTTAATACAAAATCGTGCGGTAAACCATCTTTCTTAAAGTAATGAGTGAATGTATCCAGGTTTAAATCAAGCTTATTCAAACCTACATTGGTTGCAATCCATAAATTATTTTTACCAGGAACTTTGGATTGAATAATGTCCGTAACAAAATTATTGCTTAAACTGTTTCTGTCTTTTGGATTATGTACATAGTGTTTTACTTTTTTAATTTGTTTATTTTCAAGAGTCACTCCGTACAATCCGTTATTCATAGTGCCGATCCATAAAGTCCCCCCACTACCTTCTAAGAGTATTGATGTTGTTTCGTCATTTGAAGTGCTGCTATCAACATCGAAAAACTTGAAGTGTTTATTTTCCTGATCATATAATTGCAGTCCTTGATTCCAGGTAGATATCCAAATATCACCGGATTTAGTTTTTTGAAGAAATCTAATTTTGTTTGACCTAAGCCCGAATTTATTATCGGGATCCGCTTTGATATGTTCGAAAGATTCATCTGAAGGGTTAAAAATACTGATTCCATTATCAAATGTTCCAAACCATAGCTTACCATCATTATCCTCGCAAATTGCATTAACCCGGTTTGAACTGATACCATTAGGATTATCAGGATCATATATGTAGCGCTTATAAATACCAGTTTCGGGATCAAATTTAGTTATGCCAGAATTACCCCCGAACCAAATTTTGCCATCTCTATCATCGTATATACATGCAACACCATAATCGCTTAAACTATTTGGATTGCCGGGGATATGTCTATACCAGATAAAAGGATTTTGCTGTCTATCGTATTTACTTATAATTGAAGTAAACAAACCTACCCATATGTTGCCTTGTCTATCTTCATAAATTGAATTAATTATATTCCCGCCGACATTTTCATATTTTATAAATATTGGTTTACTGCCATTATACATTTGTTCCAATTCTATTGAACAGAGCCCATTTTCTGATGAGCCGATCCAAAGTGTTTGGGATCGATCAATAAATAAATAATACGGAGAATCAGAACATATACTTGCCGGATCATTCGGATCATGGTTATAGTATCTAAAAGTTTTGGTTTTTGGATCAAATCTTCCTAACCCGGCACCGGGTATTTCAGAAAGTAAATGACCAGTTGCAAACCAGATTGTTCCAGAATCATCCTCACAAATTGAGGTTACTAAATTAGATCTTATCCCATTTGGGTTATTAGTATTAAATTTATAATGTTCGAATTTTTCAGTATCTGGATCAAAATAGATCAACCCGTTTTCCATTGTGCCAATCCATAATTTGTCTTCTCTATCCTTTAATAAACCCCAGGTAAAATTGTCCCTTTCTTTTTGTTTAATATCTTCAGCGCTGCTGAAATCATAAGATTTATAGATAGCCTCTCCGCTGCTGTCAAAACTCATATAAAGCAATCCTCTTTCTTGCGTACCTAACCATAATGTGCCGTCATCGTTAAGAATAATACTTGTTATATTTTTACAGTTTATTGTTTTGGAATTATTTGTTTCTTGTAAAAAGTGAGTAAAATTTTCAGTCCTCTGATTAAAGTAATTTAATGCCCCGCCCCAGGTACCTACCCATAAATTTCCATTTTTATCCTCCTTTATAACTGAAACCCAGTTATTTGATATTGATGTTGAGTCAAATGGAATGTTAGTATAAAACTTGAGATTGTATCCATCATATCTGGCAAGACCCTCCTGCGACCCAACCCATAAAAACCCATTTGAATCTTCTAAAAAGCAAAAAGAAAGAGCTATAGGTATATGTTCAAATTTAGGTTCAAGAGGCTGACTAAGTAATGGAATAGTAATAGAAATGATTAAAATGAAAATTTTAATTTTTTCGGATAGAAAATTATCGTTTTTCATAGGATTATTCTATGAGAATTAAGAATAAATTTACTTCACAAATCAAAATGTAGAATTTATTTTATATAAGCAACTATGGTTAATGGATGGCAAGTAACTCGGAGGTGTTTAAAATTCCTTACTCAATCTCTCAATCACATCAAGAGATTTTATCCCTTCGGCTTCTGCACTAAAGTTAGTAATAATACGATGCCGCAATACAGGAAGCATTGCTTTTTTTACATCATCAATATTTGGGGTAAATCTTCCCTGAATTACCGCACGAGTCTTTGCTGCAAGTATTAGATATTGAGAAGCTCTTGGTCCTGCACCCCACATAATCCAATCCTTAATATACTTTGGTGATACTCCATTTACAGGACGAGTCATATTTGATATTTTAACAGCAAACTCAATTACGTTTTCTGCAACAGGAACTTTTCTTACTAATTCCTGAAATTCAATTAATTCATTTGCACTGATAACTTTTTTCAAATCTGCCTTGTACTCGCTTGTAGTAGTTTGAACTACTTTTACTTCTTCCTGATATGAAGGATAATCAAGCCAAAGGTTAAACATAAACCTGTCAAGCTGAGCTTCAGGTAATGGATAAGTACCTTCCTGTTCAATCGGATTTTGAGTTGCAAGAACAAAGAAGGGTTCCGGCAATTGATAAGTAACACCGGCAATAGTTACTTTATGTTCCTGCATTGCTTCGAGTAATGCCGCTTGAGTTTTAGGAGGTGTTCTGTTTATTTCGTCAGCAAGTATTATGTTGGCAAATACCGGACCCGGTATAAATCTGAAATTTCTTCTCCTTGTTGTTTGATCTTCATCAAGTATTTCAGTACCGGTTATATCACTTGGCATAAGATCGGGAGTGAATTGAATTCTGCTGAACTTCAAATCCATAACCTCAGCAAGAGTTTTTATTAAAAGAGTTTTTGCAAGACCCGGTACGCCCACCAGAAGGCAATGACCCTTAGACAAAAGAGATATTAAAAGCTGGTCAATTATTTCATCCTGACCAATAATAACTTTTGCTATCTCAAGTTTTATGTTGTTAACTTTTTCTTTTAACTGCTGGACAAGCTGAACATCATCTGCAGATTTGCTATTTTGTGTCAATTCAATTCCGACTTATTTAATAAACTATATTTTTATTTCCCAGAATATTTTTTCTTTAAGCAGCGAGATCCATTTTTCATATTCTTTCTGACGTTTATGCTCATCAGCAAGTTTTTTAATTTCATTAAAATCATCCTGAAAGTTTGCTTTATGTTGAGGAACTCTGGACTTGAGATAGACTATATGATACCCATAACTACCGGGAGCAAATTCAATTCTTCTTGGAAAACTTATTTCACCTTCTTTTAATTTTCCAACAATATCAAGAAGATTTTTGTCAAGCTGATTTAAATAAAAAGTACCTAGCTCACCACCAAATGGCGCACTTTCTTTATCTTCACTATGTTTTTTTGCAAAACTTTCAAATTTATCCAACCCTTTTACAATGCTATCTCTTAATTCAGTGAGGAATTCAATAGTTCGAAGATCAGCATCATCATCACTTTTGATTTTAATGAGAATGTGTCTGGTGTTTATTGATTCACCACGTTTCTCAAGCAATTGAATTATGTGATATCCAATAGGTGATTCAACAAGATCGGATATTTCACCCTGTTGAAGTTTAAATGCAGCCTCTTCAAACTCAGGATAGAAAACACCTTTTTTTACGAAACCGAGATCACCGCCCTGAACAGCGCTTCCGGGATCTTCGGAATATTTTTTTGCAAGTTCCGAAAAATCTGCTCCGGCTTTTATTGAATCTAATATTTGCTGAGCTTTCACCCGGAATTGTACCTTCGATGCTTCAGAAGTTTTTGGATTCCTAAAAATATGATACATACTTACTTTTTCAGGAATCATGCCAATACTATCCTGATAGACTTCAAAAAACTCTTCAACTTCTCTTCTAGTAGATTGAAGACCTCCAAAATTTTTTTCCTGCAATCTTTGTGACATCAAAGATTTTTTTACATCGTCACGTAGTTCCCTTCTTATGCGATCGATGCTCATCCCATACATTTTCTCAATATTTGCAGTTGAGCCATATTGCTGCTTAAACATCTCGATCTGATAATTAATTCTTTGATTGACTTCTTCTTCAGTTACGACAATAGAATCTAGTTCAGATTGAGCATAAACAAGTTTTTCTTCAATCATAGAATTTAATATTTGTTCTTTTAAGCCTGGAGTTTTGGGATCAATTTGTCTCTGAGTTGCAAATATTGAAGTTTGAAAATCCACTTCACTTTGCAGAATAACTTCATTATCAACAACTGCAACAACTTTGTCCAGCACTTGCTGGGGATAAACTGAAATTATAAATAACAATGCAAAAGCTAAAAATTTAATTTTCATTTGATTCCTAATTTTTAATATCTATTTCACTTTTTGAGTATAAATCTTTGATAAATTCATCAATAAGGATTTGCCTTTTAACAGCGATCAGTCGTTTTTCTACTTCCTGCTTAATATTTTCCAAAGCTGGGGTTGATCCTGCTGCAATTTTTTCAATTAATTGAACGACAGAATAATATCCCGGTTTGGATGAAATTACAATACTAATTTCCTGGGGGTACAACTCATTGACTATTCTTGATAACGCTGCCGGATTTATTTCATGCGCAAGTAAAAATTGATTTGATTTTTGATTCACGATAGATTGATCATTTAGAAATTGGGTTGTTGCTTTTCTCCAATCACTTTCAATTGCAAGATTTCTGAAAGTAATAGCTTTATCTTCATCAATAAACTCAACAGTGTTTAGAACAAAAGCTTCTGAAGGAACACGAAACTCATTAATGTTTTCATCATAGTAAGCTTTTATTTCCTTTTGATCAAACTCAAAATTTTCAGCTTTAAGCATTTTATCTATAAGCATTGCACCGGCAAGCTGTCTGGCAGATCGAGTTACCGTTAAGTTATATTCTTCTTTAAGAATTCCTTCTCTTTCAGCTTTTTGATATAACAATTCCCTTTGAATCCAGATTCTTATAATTTCATTTTTCCTGGTTTGATTTGTAGTTGAAGTATCAACCAGGGAAACAAACTCTTCCCTGGTTAAATAAGAATTGTTTACCTTAGCAACGTAATCAGTTTGCTCGGGTTCTTTCTTACAACCTAAAGACGCTATAAGAAAAAAAACTATTAAAACTTTAGTCACTCTCAGGCTTAAATGCCTTGTGGAGCTGATCATAATTAATCACCGGATTATAAGTTGCCTTAAGTCTTTGAATGTATTCTTGTTCTAATCTTTTACTTTCAGATTCCTGAAATGCACCGGAAACTTCGGCTCTTGCCTCTTCAAAGGTTTTGATGCGGGAAGGTTCTTTAACATCTAGCCTTAAAATA
>JALHTS010000407.1 GCA_022865965.1 Ignavibacteriaceae bacterium | reverse complement strand
CATTACTTTATATAAATCGTCTGATATTTTCGAGATACCTACCAATTCTCCTCCTAATTTCTTTATCTCATCAGGATTCTTTGATAAGTTAACAATTCTGTTCTCGTGGATTCCAACATAAACTTCATCGCCCGAGTTTGTGATGCCTGATAATAGTATGCAATTACTGAATGCGGAGTTTTGTGTTACTTGCAGTGCATTATACTCATAAATCAAATCTGATTCTAAAAGCAGGAAATCATTGTCGATGAGTTCCTTTGCTGTAAAAAGAGAATACATGCTTCCGGTATTTTCAAAGTGCTGATTTTTTATTGTTACAACGAATGGATATTTCTCTTTCAGCTTATCGTAATATTTAGAATGGTATCCGGTCACAATAATAATTTTTGTAATTCCTATTCTGATTAGCTTAGTAATTGATTCTTCAATGATTGGTTTATTTCCGAATTGCATGAATCCTTTTGGTTTGTCTTCAACAATTCCCCTAAGGCGTGAGCCAATGCCTGCAGCCAAAATAACAGCTAGCCGTACATGATTCATAATGATTTTCTCTTTAAAATTTATTTAGGTATTGAATCAATCGTTCCTTAACCTGAACTGGTGTTATTACAGGTCTTCCAAGCTTTCCAGATATACCTTTTTGTATTTTGAAATGAATGAAAGTTGGGCCACTTTGTGAAGAAGCCAAATTCAAAGAATCTTCAAATTCTTCCAGGGTATCACTGGAAAACGTGTGTCTATATCCAAATCCCTTGGCGATTGTTGAAAACGATACTCCACCCGAAACGGTACCTTGACCGCCTGTCGATTCATGTACTTCATTATCAAGCAAAATGTGTATTAAGTTTTCGGGTTGATGAGCGCCTACCGTTGCCATCGTGCCTGTTCGCATCAATAATGCACCATCTCCATCTATAACATATATTTTTAATTTAGGTTTGGTGATAGCCATACCAAATCCAAGTGGCAACGCACAGCCCATTGAACCAACCATATATAACTGATTTTCACGATCATCGATTTCATACAATTCACGACCAGTATAACCCGTTGTTGCAATAATAGCTGCGCCTTTTCCTGTAACTTTATTAACGATTTTGAGTGCTTCGTTTCGTGTATGTCTTTGATTGTATGGAAGTGTAAAGTGTTCTTCTTGACTGAATTTACAATGAAATGACTGTTTTACTTTTGATGATTGAAGACTATAACTTTCTACATCTTTTTTACTCATTACTAAAGCAAAGGGCTTACTCTCTCGCTTTAAATATTCATCTGCCGTATTTAACACTTTTTCAATTTCATTAACTTGATTCGGAAAATGTGCCCAACTAATCTGCATAGTTTCAAGCATTTTTATTGTAATAGCTCCCATTAATTCATGTTGCGGTTCATCTTTTTCTTCTCCCGGTTCTCCCCGATGAGTAACAATAAGTAGAAGCGGTACATGAAAAATGTATGCTAAAGAGGTTAAAGGATTAACAGCATTACCTAAACCGGAGTTTTGAAACATAACAACACTCCGCCCTCCTGCAATAGTAACACCGGAAGCTATAGCAACGGCATCTCCTTCATTTGTAGCATCGATAAAATTAAATTCCTTGTGGTCAATAACATAATTAATAAGGGGTTTTAAATACGAGCAAGGTGTGCCGGTAAAAAAATTAAAACCTCGTTCTAAACACTGATTTAAAAATTCACTTGCCTTTATCATATACTATCTTAAATAATTGAACTTATGTTAATACTTTGAGCTTAGAGGGAGATCTTTTAAATTATCAATATCCAACCAATGACCATCTATATAGATGACTTTGATTTTAATTCCTTTGGCAATTAAATCGGATATGAGGTCTGTCATCTTCATATTTTTAAAACCCGGTTTGTCTGATAATGCGTTTAGTGAATCAGCGATAGCCTCTGAACCAATTTTATTTGACTTCATAACGCCTATCCATTCACCATCAAATTTTTCTCCGGGTAATAATTCCTTGAATTCAATTGACTCAAGAAAAACAGGCGATTCATCATACTCTTTTGTATAAGGTCTTGAACAAGTGACGAAATCGCTCTTAGTTACATATTGCCTTCTTTGGGCATTTGTATCAGCTACTATTACTATATCTCCATCTTCATCCATTAAATCACTCAATACATATTTTCTATAGAGAATATCACCATAAGAAATAATACAATTACCGTTAATTTTATCTTTCGCTAAATTGAGCGATTCCAATTCATCTGTTGAAGCGTAGTTATCGTTATCAAAACAAGTAATGTTTGGAAAGTTGAGTGTCTCTTTTTTATAACCACGGATTATTGAAATATCTTTTATACCGCGCTCATAAAACAAATCCAGCATTTTTTCAATCAGCGGTTTCTCATTTATCTTTAACATCGCCTTAGGTATGTCCTCCGTAAGTTCGCCAAGTTCTACTCCACGGGATGCTGCCAATATAATTGCCTGAATTTTTTTAGTTTCAGAAGATTTTAAATATAGCTTCTCAGCTTCCTGTAATTCATTGTCATTTTGCAATCTGAACACTTCAACAATAGGTGCGATAGTATCTTCAACTTCTATAATGGATTGTGTTCCGTAAATTTTAGCTGCTGTCTTCTGCATTGCACTTAGGGCAGACCTCATAAGATGATTTGCCCAAATAACATTACTGATCTTTAGATCTCTGAATACCTGGGTGGGGGTTGAATAATATTTTGTGGGCACAATAACAACCGGGCACCGGTTTTCCCACTCTTTCATAAATGCAATAATTTCATCCGGTTTCGATCGTTTACTGTGAATAAGAACTGCATCTGCTCCTGCTTCGTAATATGCGTTTGCACGTTCCAATGCTGCTTGTAATCCCCAACCAGCAATGAAAGCTTCGACGCGGGCAATAATGCAAAAATCATCATCGGTTTG
>JALHTS010000044.1 GCA_022865965.1 Ignavibacteriaceae bacterium | reverse complement strand
GTGGGATTCATTTAATCCGGGCAGACTTGATCAGCATCTTTATACGTTTTATAAAAGAGATATTGAAAGCGGACTGTTAACGAAGGAAAAAGCTAAAGAACTATTGCAGTCTTTTTGGGTGAAGTTCCACAATCAGCCGGCACCACCAAAAGTTGGAGTAACGGCACAGGAAAGTAATACCTATACTGATTTCTGCTTAATAAATCTTGGCGGTGTTACTGAAAAAGGTGAAGATGGAGTTAATGAACTAACTTATCTGATACTTGATGTAATTGAAGAGATGAGATTAGTTCAGCCTAGTTCAATGGTGCAGGTGAGCAAAAAAAATCCTGATCAATACATTAAAAGATTTTTGAAAATTATTAAAACCGGTTTCGGTCAGCCGTCAATTTTTAACACCGATGCAATTATTCAGGAGATGCTGCGTCAGGGTAAATCACTTATAGATGCCCGTAACGGCGGGGCAAGCGGATGTGTGGAAACCGGAGCGTTTGGGAAAGAAAGTTATATACTTACAGGTTATTTCAACATTCCAAAAGTTTTGGAAATTACTTTGCACAATGGAATTGATCCAAGAACCGGAAAGAAAATTGGAATAGAAACAGGTAATCCCAACACATTCAAAACCTATGAAGAATTTTTTGAAGCGTTCTCCAGACAATTAAAATATTTTATTGATATAAAAATCAAAGGAAATCTGATAATTGAAAAATTATGGTCAGAATATCTTCCTGCACCATTCTTATCAATCCTGGTTGATGACTGCATAAAAACAGGTAAAGATTATAATTCAGGTGGTGCCCGCTACAATTCTTCTTACATCCAGGGTGTCGGGATGGGAACAATAACAGATTGTTTGTCTTCAATAAAATTTAATGTGTTTGATCAGAAGAAATTTACAATGAACGAAATTCTTGATTCACTGAAGAATAATTTTGTGGGATTTGAGAAGATTAAAAAAATTGTTTGGAATGAAACTCCTAAATACGGTAATGATGATGATTACTCTGACCACCTACTTAAAGAAGTTTTTGAACTGTACTTTTCTTCGATTGACGGAAGACCGAATACAAAAGGAGGGCATCACAGGGTAAATCTTCTGCCAACAACCTGCCATGTTTATTTCGGAAGTGTTATTGGAGCAACTCCAGATGGACGGCTCAGTGGCAAACCTTTATCGGAAGGAATTTCTCCTGTTCAAGGTGCTGATAGAAAAGGTCCAACTGCTGTGATTAAATCAGCAGCAAAGATTGATCACTTGAGAACCGGCGGGACTTTGTTGAATCAGAAATTTACACCTCATTTAATGGATGATCCGGTAGGGCTTGAAGGAATTTTACATTTGATCCGTGCTTACTTTAAAATGGATGGACATCATATACAATTTAATGTTGTTGATGCTGAAACTTTACGTAGGGCACAAATAGAACCGGAAAACTATCGTGATCTGATAGTTAGAGTTGCAGGTTACAGTGATTATTTTGTAAATCTTGGAGAAGATTTGCAGGAGGAAATAATCAGGAGAACAGAACACAATGATATTTAAATTAATTTAATAAGAGGAGAATAACTTGAATTTAAAATTCGCATCCAGATGCAAATTAATATTTGCTTTGTTTATTTCTTTATCTACTTTAGTTTTTGCTCAGGGCAATAACAATGAGTCGGAATTATATAAATGGCTTTCATCAAAATCTGAATTAAGCTTCCAAAAAATTGAAGGTGACACTTTATTTCCTGAATCCTATGAAATTTTTGTTGAACAGCCTGTTGATCACTTTAATCCGCAAAGTAAAAATTTCAAACAAAAAATTTATTTATCACACATTGATAAAGATAAGCCAATGGTTGTTGAGCTTGATGGTTATGGGATAAGAAACCGACCAAATGAACTTAGCAGATTATTAAAATGCAATCAATTGCTTGTCGAGCATCGTTATTACGGGGAGTCGGTTCCGGAACCATTTAGCTGGGAATATCTGGACATCCGACAATCTGCAGAAGATCATCATCGAATTATTCAAATATTTAAAGAGTTTTATAACGGCAAATGGCTGAGTACGGGAATAAGTAAGGGTGGGTCGACAGTGATTTTTCATCGTAGATATTTTTCTGATGATGTAAATGCAACTGTTGCTTACGTAGGACCTATTGCTCGTTCCATAGATGATCAAAGAGTTTATGAGCATCTAAAAAATGTTTCTACACCTGAATGCAGACAGAAAGTCTATGATTTTCAACTTCAAATCCTAAAAAACAGAGATAAATACTATCCGATGTTTTTATCTAATGCTGAAGAGAATGATTTAACTTATAATATAGTTGGTGAAGAAAAAGCCTTTGAATATTCTATTCTGGAATATTCGTTTGCTTACTGGCAATTGGGCTGGGACGATTGTTCAAAGATTCCTGATTCTACCAGCACTGATGAGAAAATTTTCGATCACTTTTTAACAAACGGTGGAACGGAATATTTTTCAGATAAAGATATTACAGGTTTCTATCCTTTCTTCTATCAGGCTTATAAAGACTATGGTTATTATGCTTATGATACCGAACCGTTTAAGGAATATTTAAAATATGCTGATGGTCACACAGAATTTTTTATTCCCGAAGGTGTTACTTTAACTTTTAATCCTGAACCAATGAAAGACATGAACGATTGGGTAGAGAATGAAGGAAATAATTTTATTTTCATTTACGGTGAAAATGATCCCTGGACAGCAGCAGGAGTTTCTTTAACGGGGAAAACAAACTCATTAAAAATGGTTCATCCTAATGGTTCACATAGAACGCGGATAAGAAGTTTCTCAGATGAGGACAAGGAATTAATATATTCGAAGCTTGAAGAATGGTTGTGTGTTGAAATATCGAGATAATTTCTAGCGAAATTTAGTGATATATATTGGTAGGCTAATTTAAAAATTTCATTTCATTAAATAATTTTTATAATCAATTATCAAAGGTGAAAATATGAAAAGGTATATTCTATTTTTGTTCGTCTTACTATTTGTATTTGCTGTTCCGCAAAAAAATATTTTTGCGCAGGATAAGCCTATCCAAATTGCTTTATTTAATCCCGTACAAATATTTTCTGAAAATACTTCTATTACCGGAGTAAGACTAAATATTCTATACGGGAAAAATAAAAATGTAAGCGGAATTGACTGGGGACTTGTCAATTCGACAACAGGTAAACAAGTTGGCGCACAATTTGGATTTGTAAATCTTGTTGATGGAGGATTTCTCGGTTATCAATCCGGTTTTGTAAACGTTACGGATAGCAAGTTTGAGGGTTTACAATGGGGATTTGTAAACTATCATAAAGGAAAAGTTAGCGGATTACAATTAGGTTTTGTCAACTATGCAGGAAGCATGTATGGTTTACAAATCGGTTTAATAAATATTATTAATCAAGGTGGTGCTTTTCCGTTTTTCCCGATTGTTAACTGGTCATTTTAATTTATAACTTACCTTACACAAGAGGTCATTCCGGCGAATGAAATGAGTCCGGAATCAATGAGTTTAGAGTATATTTCAGATGCTGGACAAGTTCGTCAGAACTCCGTTCTGTCGGAACGAGCCAGAATGACAGGATTATAGTTATGTTGCGTAGGGTAAGTTTATAATTGTGGGGATAAGCAATATCTTATCCCCATTTAGTTACTACTGCAGATATTCCAAATTCTCTGTTCTTGTAGAAAAAATCTTCCAGGAATTTCCATCTTTCCTCAAAGTGTGTACCCCCGTCAATCTGTTATTATTAAATTGGAAATTCGTTAATTTAGTAGTCAGCTGAACAAACTTAACAATGGCTTCATCAGCATTCTCTTCAATTATTTCTATTTTTTCAATTTTATAACTTAAATCGAATTGTTGAAATATTTGCGTAACAATTTTTTTAGTGCTTTCAAAAACAGGACTTTCCGGGTGTATAGTTTCCATCACTGCTTCAAGATTTTTTTCAGTCATATATTTTGCATTGGCGTATATAACTGATTCAGGGGTGCTGTAACCAGAATTGCAGCTAGTGGTGATTACTATAAGTACAAACGGAATTAAAACAATTAATAATTTTTTCATATTAGTATTCTTATTTTGTAAAATTATATTCCAAGTTTGTTTTTTACTTCAGCGAATTTTTCTACTGCAAAATCAAGATCTTCTTTAGAATGTGCTGCTGAAATTTGAACTCTTATTCTTGCAGTTCCTTTTGGAACAACAGGGAAGAAGAATCCAATAACATAAACACCTTTTTCCAACATCTTGGCCGCCATATTCTGTGCAAGCACTGCATCACCAAGCATAATAGGTACAATTGGATGAACACCTTCTTTAATATTAAATCCAACAGCTTTTATTTTTTCTCTGAAGTATTTTGTATTTGCTTCAAGTTTATCTCTTAAGTGAGTTGTTGAGCTCAGCATATCAAGCACTTTAATTGATGCAGCAACAATACTCGGGGCGACTGTATTTGAAAATAAATACGGACGTGAACGTTGTCTGAGTAAATCAACAATTTCTTTTCTTGCTGCAGTGTATCCGCCGCTTGCACCGCCAAGAGCTTTGCCAAGAGTTCCTGTAATGATATCTATTCTACCCATTACATTATTGTGCTCGTGAGTTCCTTTGCCGTGTTTTCCCATAAATCCAACGGCATGCGAATCGTCAACCATTACCATTGCATTATATTTTTCTGCAAGGTTGCAAATATCTTTTAACGGAGCAATAAAGCCATCCATCGAAAAAACACCGTCAGTTGCAACAAGAATATTTCTTACATTATTTGATTTTGCTTCGTTCAATTTTGATTCGAGGTCATTCATATCACAATTTTTATAGCGGTAACGCTGTGCCTTACATAACCTTATTCCATCAATAATACTTGCATGATTTAGTTCATCGCTTACAATTGCGTCTTCCTCGGTTAATAAAGTTTCAAACAATCCGCCGTTTGCATCAAAGCAGGATGTATAGAGAATAGTATCTTCCATTCCGAGGAATTCTGAAATATTTCTTTCAAGCTCTTTGTGTATTTGCTGGGTTCCGCAAATGAAACGAACAGATGAAAGTCCGAATCCCCATTTGTCAAAACTTTCTTTTGCTGCTTGTATAATGTCAGGATTATCTGCAAGTCCCAAATAATTATTAGCACACATATTCAGCACTTGTTGAGTATCCATTACTTCAATGTGTGCACTTTGAGGGGAGGTTATTATTCTTTCTTTTTTAAATAAACCATCTTTT
>JALHTS010000406.1 GCA_022865965.1 Ignavibacteriaceae bacterium | reverse complement strand
CTAAAAGAAAACTTCCTAGCGATCTGTTAGGCGCATCAGTAGATTATACTTTTCAGGTTGCTGAAGGAAATGATACGGACGCTAATTCTTTCTTCTTAGATCTTTCTTCAGGAAGACAAAGTGAAAAACTTCCCGTTCCTCTTGCATGGGATCAGACTCATACATTAAACGGTGTTGTTACTTTTGGAGGAGACAGAGATTGGATGGTAACTGTGGTCAGTACTCTGGGAACAGGACTTCCATATTCTCCGTCATTATTTGAACAGAACATTCTGCTCAAACCAAACAGTGAAAGAAAACCCCTGCAGACAAATGTTGATTTGTTAATGGAAAAATCATTTGACTTCAAGAGTATTCTGCTAACATTATTTGTAAAGGTATTCAACTTATTTGATACCTTGAATGAAAGATATGTATATAACGATACCGGAAGAGCAACATATACATTGGAAGAGACCCAGGGCGGAGCAGAAGCAACAAATGAAATTGCTAAAGAAGTTCCCGGAGTTAAAACAGCAACCGAATACTTTATTCGTCCTAATTATTACAGTTCGCCGCGAGAAGTTAGATTCGGGCTTACTCTTGAGTTTTAATGAATTTTTATTGGAGTATTAAAATGTTGAAAAGTAATTATTCAAAGATATTTTCAGTTCTTATCCTGATTTCTTTTATGTGCTCTTCATTTCTGTTTGCACAGGAAACAGTGGAAGAGAGAAGGGCACGTGAACATCAGGCTGTGATTGATTATTTGAATTATCAATTAAGCACTTATCCAGTTAACATCAGCCCTATCGATTATCCTGTCGATAAGAATTTATTAACAGATGATTCATCGATTAGATTATCTAAAACGGGTGCCTTTGAAGACAGAAAACGTTATATGATGAACGGCAATGGTGTGACCGTTGAAATTTGGAATTACGGAGGTATTGGCGGTGGATATCCGGGAGCAAATTTGAGAGATCTTTTAGGTTTAGTTTGGAGAGATGCTGCTTATATCTTTCAATTTACTCCGTTAATTGGTGCTTCTGTTCCAAGTGCCTTAAATCCCTCTCAAAGAATCCATATAATTTCAGACGGATTATATGATTATGAAAACTATAGGGAAGTTGATCCTGAGAATAAAGAATTTTTCTGGACCTGGGAACCAATTCCCGGATATGCTGATCCGGATCAGGAACTCATGGCATCAAATCCCGCAATGGATTCAGATCGGGACGGCAAACCTGATAGCTGGCCCAGAGACTGGTACAGTGAAGCCTTAGGTGAATATGTCTGGCCCGGCTATCTCACCGTTGGTGAAAACAACGCTGATCTTGAAGTCTATTGGGCTATGGATGACAGGGACAATCTTGAATTTCCTTATTATCCTTTTGAAAATGATTCAAGCAGAAAAGGACTCGGCGTTCAAATTGACGGTAGAGCTTTTCAATGGAGTAACTCGCTCGCTGCTAACGCGGTATTTTTTGTATGGACGATTACAAACGTAAGTGGCAAGGATCTCGATACGGTTTTCTTTGGTATTTATGGTGATCCCGATGTAGGTGGCTTGGACAATAAAGATGATAACGGTTTTTTCATTCCACCT
>JALHTS010000007.1 GCA_022865965.1 Ignavibacteriaceae bacterium | reverse complement strand
GTAATTTTAATAGATTAAATGGTGGTAACATATCTGGAAAAGTATTTGATAATGATTCCAAACATTCAATCGAATACGCAAACATTGTCCTGTTAAGCATTAGAGATTCATCTTTAATAAATGGGACAGTTACTGATGAAAGCGGACAATTTAATCTTACCGGTATTCCGCCGGGCAAGTATAAATTAGAGGTTAGATTCATTGGTTATAAAAGTCAAATATTTAATGTAGAAATCACACCTGGCAGAAAATCGATTGAGTTAGGAGATATTTATATAAGCCCTAATACGTTGGAATTAAATGATGTACTGGTGGAGGGAGAAAGATCTCCTGTTTCTTATCAGATTGATAAGAAAGTGATTGATGTAGACAAAATGCAGACTGTAATTTCTGGCAATGCGGCAGATGTGCTGCAAAATGTTCCTTCAGTTACTGTTGATATCGAAGGAAATGTCAGTCTTCGCGGAAGTCAGAACTTTACTGTATTAACTGACGGCAGACCTTCAATTATTAGTGCACAGGATGCTTTACAACAAATTCCTGCAAGCTCAATTCAGAATATTGAAATAATTACAAATCCATCTGCTAAATATGATCCTGAAGGAACAGCGGGGATTATTAATATCATACTAAAGAAAAATGAAAATCTTGGTTTAAGTGGAATTATAAACGCAAATGCAGGTTTAAACGATAAGTACGGCGGTGATTTCCTTTTCCAACATAAAACTACAGATATAAATTATATTCTGGGGATGAATTATAACACAAGAAATTTCCCAGGTACAAGCATTTCAAGAAACACCTATTTATTCGAAAACTCAACTTCATATCTAAATTCTAATGGAGATTCAGAACGAGGTAGAACAGGGTTTGGTATAAGAGGCGGTTTAGAATTTAATTTGAGTGAGTTTGATTTTTTTAGTGCAATTTTAAGATATGGAACAAGAGGTGGTAGCCAAAACTCAACGCTAAATTATATTAATTGGTCTGATACTGATCCGGAATTATTATCGTATAAAAGTATAAGCGAAAGAAGCAGAGATGGTCAATATGCCGGAACAAATCTTACTTACATTCATAAGTTTACAGGTAAAGGACACGAAATAAAAAGTGAATTTAATTTTGGTTACCATGATGGTGATGAATCAACTTTGACTGAATCTATTCAAGATAATCTGTTTTTAGATGGTAAAAACACAAAGGAATTTGGTCCATCACGCGATTATGAAATCAAAATCGATTACTCACTCCCAATTTCTGAAACAAGCAGGTTTGAAGCCGGTTATGACAGTGAAATAGAAAGTTCAACAGATAACACAGAACTATATGAATTAAACACTCAAACCGGTGAATATGTGATTCAACCTCTCTACAGCAACTTAACGGAATATACAGACAATTATCAGGCTCTTTATTCAACATATAATAATGAATTTGGAAATTTTGGAGTTCAGGTTGGGCTTAGAACAGAATATACTTTTAGGACTATAGAATTATTAAACCAAAGTCAGGAATTTAAAATTGATCGATGGGATTATTTTCCTACACTTCACACATCGTATAAATTTTCTGAAGCCACACAATTTATGGCAAGTTACACTCGCAGAATACAAAGACCGCACGGTTGGGAGCTTGAACCGTTCTATACCTGGACGGATGCAAATAATATTCGTATTGGTAATCCGGCACTTTTACCGGAATTTATTGACTCATATGAAACCGGCATTCAAACATATATAGGTAAAGTTTCATTTTCTGCAGAGCTGTACCATAGAGTAATTAAGAATAAGATTGATCGTATTCGTTCTGTATATCCGGATGTAGAAAATGTGACTCTTAGGACTGTTGAAAATATAGGAAAAGATTTTTCAACAGGAAGTGAGTTTATGGTAATATTTGATCCTTTCAAATTCTGGAATGTTAATGTGATGGCAAATCTTTATAATTATAGAATTGAAGGTGTTTTATACGATGAACAATTTTCCAGAGAGAGTTTTAATTGGAATACAAGATTTAATAATATGTTTAAGGTTGGAGCTAATACGCAGATGCAGATTAATGTAAATTACAACAGTCCTGGTGTATCATCTCAGGGAAAATGGGAGGGATTTTTTAGAACTGATGTTTCTGTTAAACAAGATCTTTTTGAAAGAAAGCTTTCATTAACATTACAAGTAAGAGATTTGTTCAGTACAGCAAAGCATGAAAATAGTTCTTCAGGACCAGATTTTTACAGCTACAATTATTCCGAACATGAATCACCAATGATAATTCTTAATGCTCGTATAAATTTGAATAACTACAAACCAAAACGAGAACTTAATGAGAATGAAAATGGTAATAATGTACAAGAAGAATTTTAGATAAGAAATCCTATAGAAGCGGAGGCCATCTTAAAATTGGCCTCCACTTACATCAAGGCCTGCTCAACATCAGCAATTAGGTCTTCAACATCTTCAATACCGACAGAGAAACGCACAAGACTTTCTGTAATTCCTAATCTGTCTCTTTCTTCTTTAGGCACTGAAGCGTGAGTCATAGAGGCAGGATGACAAATTAAACTTTCAACTCCACCAAGACTCTCAGCAAGAGTAAAAACTTTTACTCCGTTTAATACTTTTTTTGCTCTTTCGAGAGAACCGAAATCAACAGAGATCATTCCTCCAAAACCGCGCATTTGTTTTTTTGCAAGTTCGTGATGAGGATGATTTTTTAAACCGGGATAAATAATTTTATCAGAAATTTTTGAATCGACAAAATATTTTGCCATTTGCACTGCGTTTGCATTGTGTCGTTCCATTCTAACAGCAAGGGTTTTTGTTGAACGAAGTACTAGCCAGCAGTCAAATGGTGAAGGAACTCCGCCTGCAGCATTTTGAATGTAACGTAGTCTCTCGTAATATTTTTCGCTGCTTGTAATAAGCATTCCGCCAATTACATCACTGTGTCCGCCTAAATATTTTGTTGTTGAGTGAATAACAATATCAATTCCAAATGTAAGCGGATTCTGAAAATACGGACTCATAAAAGTGTTATCGCAAACAGAAATTAAGTTATTCTTTTTTGCAATTTCTGCAACACCTTTTAAG
>JALHTS010000405.1 GCA_022865965.1 Ignavibacteriaceae bacterium | reverse complement strand
GTAGGGCTTATAGAATAAGAAAAAGATCTTGTCATCTAACAATTATTGTAGCAAATAAAGCGTAATATCAGGAGGTATTTTGGGACAGAAAACTAATCCTATTGGTTTTAGAGTTGGAATAATAAGAGGTTGGGAATCTAACTGGTATGAAAATAAATCTTATGCTTCTAAGCTAAAAGAAGATGATAAACTTCGTCAATATGTTAGAAACAGATTAAAAAAAGCCGGCATTTCAAGAATTGTTATTGACAGAACTTCAAAGAATATTACTCTTACAATTCATACATCAAGACCGGGTGTTGTTATTGGAAAAAGCGGAAAAGAAATTACGCAGCTTGAAGAAGAATTAAAGAAAGTAACTGAAAAAGATGTTAAAGTTCAGATATCCGAAATCAAAAGACCTGAATTAGATGCTTACTTGGTTGCTGAAAATATTGCACAACAGTTGCAGGGAAGAATTTCCTTTAGAAGAGCAATGAAAATGGCTATTACTGCTGCTATGAGAATGGGTGCCGAAGGAATTAGAATTATGTGCTCAGGCAGATTGGGTGGCGCTGAGATGGCAAGAACCGAGCAGTATAAAGACGGTAGAATTCCTCTTCATACAATTCGTGCAGATATTGATTATGCCACAGGTCGTGCTGAAACTATCTATGGCTCAATTGGAATAAAAGTTTGGGTTTGCCGCGGAGAGATCTTAGGCAAAAGAGTAACTGATTAGGAAGATTAAAAGATTGAAATCAAATACATTAGTAAATAAGATTAAAATTATAGTTTCAGTCTTTTAATAAAAAAGTTTACAGGAGTTTCGAAATATGTTAATGCCTAAAAGAGTTAAGTTCAGAAAATCACAGAGAGGAAGACGCAAAGGTAAAGCTTATCGTGGCAGTTCCGTCTCTTTTGGTGACTTTGGGCTTAAAGCAATGGAACCAGCCTGGATTACCAGCAGACAAATTGAAGCTTGTCGTGTTGCATTATCCAGAAAAATGAAAAGAGACGGTAAGGTCTGGATCAGAATATTTCCTGATAAACCGGTATCTAAAAAACCTCTAGAAACAAGAATGGGTAAAGGTAAAGGCGCACCTGAGTTTTGGGTTGCCGTTGTAAAACCCGGAAGAATTATGTTTGAAGTTTCCGGAGTTTCAAGGGAAATTGCAAATGATGCACTTAAATTGTGCTCGCACAAACTTCCCATTAAAACAAAAGTTATTTCAAGACCGGATTACGAATAACAGTCAAGGGCAGTAAAATGAAAATTTATGAAATTAAAGAAATGAACAACGACGAGTTGATTAAAAGAATTGCAGAGGAAGAGAAAAACATTGTTGATCTTCGTTTTGCTCATCAGCTAAAACAATTAACAAATACAACAAAGTTGAATATTATAAGAAAAGATATTGCAAGAATGAAAACGATTCTGAAGCAAAGAGAAATGCAGGCTGATCAGACTGCCGGAAAAATTAATATAGAAGGAGTAAAGTCGTAAATATGGAACAGCGTGCTTTAAGAAAAACCAGAACCGGTGTTGTTGTAAGCAATAAAATGGATAAGACAATTTCTGTAGCTATTGAGAGAAAAGTTCCTCATCCGATTTATAAAAAATATTTTAAGAAGACAACAGAGTTGATGGCACACGATGAAAAAAGAGAATGCGGAATTGGTGATAAAGTTAAGATAATGGAAACAAGACCTCTCAGTAAAAGAAAAAGATGGCGCTTAGTTGAAATAGTTGAAAAAGCCAAGTAGAGCAATAAGGAGAAATTGAAAAATGGTTCAAAAAGAAACTAACCTGGTAGTTGCAGATAATTCTGGCGCCAAAAAAGTACGATGTATTCGTGTACTTGGTGGAAGTAACAGAAGATATGCATCTGTTGGTGATATTATTGTAGTCTCCGTAAAATCGGCTATACCCAATGGCACTGTAAAGAAGGGTGAAGTATCCAGGGCTGTTATTGTCAGAACAAAAAAAGAAGTCAGAAGAAAAGACGGTTCATATATAAGATTCGATGAGAATGCAGCAGTTTTAATCAACCCTCAGAATGAACCAAGGGGTACCCGTATATTTGGTCCGGTTGCAAGAGAATTGAGAGAAAAACAGTTTATGAAAATAGTTTCTTTAGCTCCAGAAGTTATATAAGGATTCAAGTTTAATGAAGATCAGAAAAAACGATACTGTTATGGTCATTTCCGGAAACGATAAAGGCAAAACCGGAAAAGTGCTTAAAGTATTTCCAAAAAAATCTAAAATTATTATTGAAGGAATTAACCTTCGTAAAAGACATACTAAAGCCTCACAAAAAAATCCGCAGGGAGGTATAATAGAAAAAGAAGCACCAATTAATGCTTCTAATGTTATGATTCTTGATCCTAAAACAAACGAAACTACAAGAATTGGATCAAAGATAATTTTAGATGATAAGACCGGTAAAAAGAAAATAGTTCGTGTTAGCAAAGTAAGCGGAGAAATGATTCCATAGTTATAAAACTTAGTTAAGGTTTTAAGATAAAATGGCAAAAGAAAAAACAAAAGAAAAAACAAAAGTACAAGAAACAGCGAAACCAAAAAAAGCTGCTAAAGAAAAAGAAAAAGCAAAAGTTTCAGCTGAAAAAGAAATAAAAATTAGACCAAGATTACTTGATGTTTACAGAAAAGAAATTGTTCCCGGTTTAATGAAATCTTTGAGCTATAAAAACATAATGCAGGTTCCTAAGCTTCAGAAGATTGTTGTTAATATGGGTGTTGGTGCTGCAGTTGCTGATTCTAAGATTCTTGATGAAGCGGTTAAAGATCTTGAAACTATTACAGGTCAGAAAGCAAATATTAGAAAAGCAAGAAAAGCTATTTCTAATTTCAAGTTGCGTGAAGGAATGAATATCGGCGCAAAAGTTACACTGAGAAAAGAAAAAATGTATGAATTCCTCGATCGTTTTATAAATGTTGCTCTTCCACGTGTGAGAGACTTCAGAGGTTTATCAGACAAATCTTTTGACGGAAGAGGAAACTACACTATGGGAATGAAAGAACAGATAATTTTTCCGGAAATTAATGTTGATAAAGTTACAAAGGTACTTGGAATGGATATAACTTTTGTTACTTCTGCTCCTACTGATAGCGAAGCTTATGAATTACTTAAGTCTTTCGGATTCCCTTTCAGAAAAAAAGAAATTAAAACAGGAGAATAGGAGATTTAATGGCACGTAAGAGTATTATAGCCAGAGAAGAAAAAAGAAGAAAACTGGTTGCAAAGTATAAAAAGGTTCGCGAAGAAATTAAGGAAAGAGGTGATTGGGATGCTTTGCAAAAACTGCCAAGAAATTCTATACCGGTTAGGTTAAAAAACAGATGTATGTTTACCGGTAGAGGACGATCATATTATAGAAAATTCGGTGTTTCAAGACTTGTGCTAAGAGAAATGGCACTCAAAGGTGAAATTCCCGGATTAAAGAAATCAAGTTGGTAAAAGGAGATTCTATATGTCAGTAACAGACCCGATTTCAGATTTTTTAACCAGAGTTAGAAACGCTTCTAAAGCAAAAAAAGTGCGTGTCGAAATTCCTTCTTCGGGACTTAAAAAAGAACTCGCTGAAATTCTGAAGAAAGAAAACTTCATTCACGATTTTGCCATGGTTGAAGATAATAAACAGAATACTATAAGAATTCATTTAAAGTATAGTCAGGGAACTCCTGCAATAAGCGGATTGAGAAGAATTAGTAAACCAGGTTTAAGAATTTATAAAGGTAAAGACGAGCTTCCAAGAGTATTGAATGGATTAGGAACTGCAGTTATTTCCACATCAAAAGGTTTGCTTACAGATAAAGAAGCTCGTAAGCAGTCAGTTGGTGGTGAAATTATTTGTTTCATCTGGTAATTTTTTTTTGATGGAGAAATAAAGTGTCAAGAATTGGTAAAAAACAAATAGAAATTCCAAATGGCGTAACCGTTTCAAAAAATGGTAATTCGCTTAAGGTAAAAGGCCCAAAAGGTGAATTGGCTTTTGATGTACATCCGAATATATTTGTTGACATTGAAGGCAATATAATTAAGGTGAAACGACCAGATGATCAGAAAGAAAACAGATCATTACATGGACTAACCCGTTCTATTCTTCAAAATATGATTACGGGTGTTACCGAAGAGTATACAAAAATATTAAATATTGTTGGAGTTGGTTATAAAGCAGAATTAAAAGGAACAAATCTTTTGCTGAATATAGGATATTCTCATCCAATATACTTTGTTCCTCCTCAGGATATAAAATTGCAGGTTCCAACACCAACCCAAATTATAATTAATGGAATTGACAAGCAGCTTGTTGGTCAGATTGCTGCAAAAATCAGATCTATCAGAAAACCTGAGCCTTACAAAGGTAAAGGAATAAAATATTCTGATGAAATGATTGTTCGTAAAGCTGGAAAGACAGCCGGTAAATAATTTTTAGTCGGAGATTAAAGAAGTTATGAGTAGAAAATTAAAACCCAGAGAAAGATCTAAAACCAGGATCAGAAAAAAGATTTTTGGTGCTCCTGATAAACCACGATTTACAGTTTACCGAAGCTTAAATCATGTTTATGCTCAGGTAATTGATGATACAACAGGAGTAACAGTTGCATCGGCTTCATCTCTTTCCAAAGAACTTTCTGATAGTTTGAAAGAAACAAAAGGAAAGATTGCTAAAGGAAAACTTGTCGGAAATCTCTTAGCAAAAAAAGCTCTCGAAAAAAACATAACTACTGTAGTTTTCGATAGAAACGGTTACAGATACCACGGACGCATCCAGGCTATTGCCGATGGTGCAAGAGAAGGGGGATTGAGGTTTTAATGTTAGTTAATTCTGGTTTTTGCCGGGTCGTCTAATGGCAGGACTACGCCCTTTGGAGGCGTCTGTAGAGGTTCGAGTCCTCTCCCGGCAGCAAATTTTTGCCGGTAGTATAATTTTTATAATTTATTGATTAGTCGGAGTTGTAATTGAAAGCTGTTAAATCAAATGAAACTGAAGGTTTAAAAGAAAAAGTTGTTCACATTAACAGAGTTGCTAAAGTTGTTAAGGGTGGACGCAGATTCAGTTTTAATGCAATTGTTGTTGTTGGTAACGGTAGTGGTACTGTTGGTGTTGGATTAGGTAAAGCCAATGAAGTAACTGATGCCATTTCTAAAGGTATTGATGATGCAAAGAAAAGTCTTGTTAATGTTTCTATTATTAAAGGCACTGTTGCCCACCAGATAATAGGAAAATATGGTGCAGGCAAAGTTTTATTAAAACCGGCTTCACCGGGTACCGGATTGATCGCGGGTGGTGGTGTTCGTGCTGTTCTGGAAGCTGCTGGTATACAGGACGTTTTAACTAAATCACTTGGTTCCAGTAATCCACATAATCAGGTAAAGGCAACTTTGGATGCATTGATTAAACAGATTGATGCAAGAAAAATGGCTGCCAAGAGAAAAATGCAAACTAAAGATTTGTTTGCTTCTTAATAGAGGTTGGAAATGGGAAAAATTAAAATTGTTCAGATAAGAAGTATTATTGACAGACCAAAAGATCAAAAAGCTACTATCGAAGCGCTTGGTTTGGGTCGACCCAATTGGGAAAAAATTCATAATGACACTCCTCAGATTAGAGGAATGGTTAGAAAAGTATGTCATTTAGTTAGAGTTGAAGAAATAAAAGAATAGTAAGGTTTTATAATGGATATTTTAAGCAATCTTAAATATGCAAGTGGTTCAAGAAAGAATCGTAAAAGAGTTGGTCGTGGTGAAGGTTCTGGACACGGTGGACAATCAACAAGAGGTATGAATGGACAAAAATCCAGATCCGGTTCAAAACATAAAGCATGGTTTGAAGGCGGTCAGATGCCATTGCAAAGAAGAGTACCTAAATTTGGTTTTACTAATATTTTCAAAGTTGAATATCAACTAATTAATTTGAACGCTCTTCAAAGATTAGCCGATGAGAAAAAGATAGGTAAAACTGTTCTTAATCCTTCTGAACTTAAAAAATTAGGATTGATTTCAACTCTTAGAAAACCCGTAAAGGTTTTAGGTAAAGGCGAATTAAAAGCCAAAGTTCAGCTAGAAGTTAATTCATTCAGCAAATCTGCTCAAGAAAAAATTGAAGCAGTTGGCGGAAAAATTACAAAGTTATAATCCGGGAATAAATGTCACGAATTACTGATACTCTCAGAAATATTTTTAAGATTCACGAACTACGACAGAGAATTTTTTATACATTAGCAGTTCTCATTATAGTAAGACTTGGATCGCACTTAACAACTCCGGGCGTAGATTCTGCTCTTCTTAGCGAAGCAATGAAGAATCAGTCATCCGATAACCTTTTTGGGTTGTATGATCTTTTTGTTGGAGGTGCATTTTCCAACGCAGCCATTTTTGCTTTAGGAATTATGCCTTACATATCTGCATCCATCATCATTCAGTTGATGGGAGCAGTTATTCCATATTTCCAGAAACTTCAGCAAGAAGGTGAAGAAGGAAGAAAGAAAATAACTCAGTTAACTCGTTATTTTACAGTTATTATTTCTGCTTTTCAGGCCTGGGCTGTTACAGTAAGATTATTAAATATTGAAGTTCAGGGATTACCGATTGTTCCGGATCCGGTAAGAGGCATAGCTTGGATAATTACTACAATTATAATTCTTACTTCCGGTACTGTTTTTATGATGTGGATGGGTGAACAGATTACTGAAAAAGGAATCGGTAATGGAATATCGCTTATAATTTTTATCGGAATTATTGCTCGGTTCCCATTTTCTATGTTTGATGAATACAGGTTGATACAGGCAGGACAGAGATCAATAATTATTGAGATTGTGATATTTGCGTTTATGTTTTTTATAATTGCCGGAGTTGTTCTTGTAACTCAGGGTACAAGGAGGATTCCTGTTCAATATGCTAAGCGTGTTGTAGGTAGAAAAATTTATGGTGGTGTAACCCAGTATATTCCGTTAAGAGTAAATACGGCAGGAGTAATGCCTATAATTTTTGCTCAATCTATAATGTTTATTCCTAACACTGTCTTATCATTTTTCCCTGCCAGTGAATTTTTACAGACAGTTTCAGGTTGGTTCCATTATACATCGCCGGTTTATTCAGCTGTTTACGCTTTGATGATAATCTTTTTTACATATTTTTATACAGCAATAGCTTTTAATCCAAAAGATGTTGCAGACAATATGAAAAAGCAAGGTGGATTTATTCCTGGAATCAGACCAGGTAAGCAGACATCTGATTTCATTGACAATATTTTGACAAAAATTACATTACCGGGTTCGATATTTTTAGCTATCATAGCAATCCTTCCGGCATTTGTCTCTGTTTGGGGTGTGTCCGGTCAGTTTGCTCAATTTTTTGGTGGTACAAGTTTATTAATTTGTGTTGGTGTTGCGCTTGATACGTTGCAGCAGATTGAATCTCATTTATTGATGAGACATTATGATGGATTTATGAAATCGGGTAAGGTAAAAGGTAGACGTTAAGATTTAGTGATCTATATAAAGACCAAAAAAGAGATAGATTTTATTCGGGAAAGTTGCAGAATAGTTGCTGAAACTTTGCAGCTTGTAAAAAGCAACATAAAACCTGGGGTTACAACATTAGAACTTGATAAAATTGCTGAAGATTATATCAGAAGCAACAATGCCATTCCGGCATTCAAAGGATATTCGCAAGGCAGATCTGAAAGTTTTCCCGGTTCCATCTGTGCTTCTGTTGATGATGAAGTAGTGCACGGTATTCCAGTTAATAGAATACTTAAAGAAGGCGAAATAATTGCGATTGATGTAGGTGTTCTTAAAAATAATTATTATGGCGATGCAGCCCTATCAGTTGCTGTTGGAAAAATATCCGATGAAAAGAAAAAATTGCTTGAAGTAACTGAAAAGTCTCTTTATCTTGGAATCGAACAAGCAAAAGCAAATAATAGGGTACACGATATTTCAAACGCAGTACAGGAATTTGTTGAAGCTAATGGATTTTCTATTGTCAGAGAGCTCTGCGGACACGGTGTCGGAAAATTTTTGCACGAAGATCCTTCTGTTCCTAATTTTGGCAAAAAAGGCACAGGAGCAAAATTAAAAAATGGTATGACCCTGGCAATTGAACCAATGGTTAATTTGGGTCATTATTTTGTGAAAACTAAACCGGATGGATGGACGGTTGTAACTGAAGATGGTTCTCCATCAGCTCATTTTGAGCATACAATTTTAATAAATAACAATACTCCGGAAATATTGACTGTTTGTTGATGGCTAAACAAGGACCTATTAAAGTAGATGGAATTATTACTGAAACGCTGCCCAATGCTAACTTCAAAGTTAAGCTGGACAACAGACATGAGATTCTTGCGCATATTTCCGGAAAAATGCGAATGCATTTTATAAAAATATTAGTAGGAGATAAAATTTCAATTGAATTATCTCCTTATGATCTTTCAAAAGGTAGGATTACCTACAGGTATAAATAGCGGAGTTCAAATGAAAGTCAGAGCATCTGTAAAAAAGATTTGTGACAAATGTAAAATAATAAAACGCAAGGGTGTTGTAAGAGTTATCTGCAAAAACCCTAAACATAAACAGCGTCAAGGTTAATTTAATTTAAGGAGAAGATCATTGGCTCGAATAGCTGGTGTAGATTTACCGAAAAATAAAAAAGTACTTTACGGTTTACAGTATATCTTTGGAATTGGTCAAACAGCTTCTGCCGATATTTTGGCAAAAGCTAAAGTAGATGCAAATAAAAAAATTGCAGATCTTACTGAAGAAGAAGTTGCTGAAATAAGATCGGTTATTACCGGTGATTATAAAGTTGAAGGTGCACTGCGTTCTGAAGTTCAGCAGAATATAAAAAGACTTATGGATATTGGTGCTTACCGTGGTTTAAGACACAGAAAAGGTCTTCCTGTTCGCGGTCAAAGAACCAGAACAAATTCACGTACCAGAAAAGGTAAAAGAAGAACTGTTGCCGGTAAGAAAAAAGCTCCTACTAAGAAATAATGATTGAAAGATTTAAAGATCAATGATTGCGCTTATAATCTTGTTATTATGCAATCTTATAATTTTATAATGATTAATTGGAGATTCAGATTTGGCTAAAACATTAAAGAAAGCAAAGAAAAAAACACACGTTGATTCAAACGGAGTAGCTCACATAAAAGCTACATTTAACAACGTACAGGTTACCATAACCGATATTTATGGTAACACTATTGCCTGGTCATCTGCTGGTAAAAACGGATTTAAAGGATCTAGAAAAAATACACCGTTTGCTGCACAGGTTTCGGCTGAAGCTGCAGCAAAAGAAGCTTACGATCTCGGTTTAAGAAAAGTAGAAGTTTTGGTTAAAGGGCCCGGTTCAGGCAGAGAAGCTGCTATCAGGGCTTTACACACTGCTGGGTTAGACGTTTCATCTATTAAAGATGTAACTCCTATTCCACATAATGGCTGCAGACCACCTAAGAAAAGAAGAGTTTAATTTTTCGGAGAGTTAACTAAATGGCAAGATACACAGACTCAGTTTGTAAACTGTGCAGAAGAGAAAGACAAAAATTATTTTTAAAGGGACAGAAGTGTTATTCTGAAAAGTGTCCGATTGAAATAAGGAATTATCCCCCGGGTCAGCATGGTCTTTCTAGAAGATCCAAAGTTTCTGAGTACGGAATTCAGCTTCGTGAGAAACAAAAAATAAAAAGATCTTACGGCGTGCTGGAAACACAGTTCAGAAATTACTTTGAAAAAGCTATCAAGCAAAAAGGCAGAACAGGTGCAAATCTTGTAAAACTTCTTGAAAGAAGACTGGATAATGTCGTTTACAGGTTAGGTTTTGCATCCTCTCGCAAACAAGCACGACAGCTTATAAGACACAGACATATTATGATTAACAATCATCTTGTTGACATACCTTCATATCTGTTAAGTTCGGGTGATGTTATTCAGATTAAAGATAAAAGTAAAAAATTAGATGCAATTCATAATTCGTTAAAAAGAGTAAAAGACAATACTTATAGTTGGCTTTCAATCGATAAAGCTTCCTTAACCGGAAATTTTATTCAGATACCTGAAAGAGAAGATGTTCCTCTAAACGCCAACGAACAGTTAGTAGTTGAACTTTATTCTAAGTAATAAATTTTTAATGATCAAACTAGAGGATATTAAATGAGCGTTACACAAATAAAAATGCCTGAAGCAGTTGTATTAGATGAATCAAGCTTTTCGAATTCGTTTGGAAGATTTGTCCTCCAACCTCTTGAAAGAGGATATGGAACAACTTTAGGCAACTCCTTAAGAAGAGTTTTACTTTCTTCGCTTCCGGGTTCGGCTATCACCTCTGTAAAATTCAGCGGTGTTCTGCATGAATTTACAACTATTGATAGCGTTGTTGAAGATGTTTCTGAAATCATTCTTAACTTAAAACAAGTAAGAATGAAATTACTCCAAAAAAAACCAGACAGGATTACCTTATCCTTTAATGGAGGAGGTGAGTGGACGGCGGCTGATATTCAGAAAGCAAGTAATGAGGTTGAAATACTTAATCCGGATCTTCACATTGCAACTTTAAATAACAAAGCAAAGTTTGATGTTGAATTGAGAGTAGGCAAAGGAATCGGTTACGTAACTGCTTCTGAAAATATTACACCCGATCAAACTATTGGTATTATTCCGATTGATTCAATTTTTACACCTATTAAAAATGTAAGATATGATATTGAAAATGTAAGAATCAGTGATAAAAATGATTATGAAAAGCTTACATTAGAGATTATAACCGATGGTTCAATTACCCCTGATGATGCCCTTACTCAGGCTGCAAAGACTTTAAAAGAGCACGTTCAACTGTTCATAAATTTTGATATGGAGCAGGAAGAAGAACAATTAGTTTCTCAAAAAGATACTGAAACTGAAAGAATAAAGAAAATTTTGCTTACTAATGTTGATGATCTTGAACTTAGTGTAAGATCGCACAATTGCCTGAAAGCAGCAAATATTAAAAATCTTTCTGAACTCGTAAGAAAAGATGAACAGGAGATGCTAAAGTTTAGAAACTTCGGTAGAAAATCACTTGCAGAACTTATGGAAATAGTTGAAAATCTTGGTCTTGAATTCGGTATGGATGTAGATAAATATATCAAAGATGAAACAGAAACTCACTAATTGAAAATTAAGGTTTACTAATGCGACACAGAGTTAAAGGAAGAAAATTAAGCAGAACGGCAAGTCACAGAAAAGCTTTAATGGGTGCTCTTGCTACCTCACTGCTTAAGTATAAAAGAATAAAAACTACAGTAGCTAAAGCAAAAGAAGCCAGAATGTTTGTCGAAAAACTGATCACAAAAGCTAAAAAGAATGATCTTCATTCAATGCGTCAGATAATGAGTGTTATCAGTGATAGAGAAGTTGTTAAAGAACTCTTTGGCGAAATTGTTCCTAAAATCGGTGAAAGACCGGGCGGTTATACAAGAGTTGTTAAGCTTGGTAATAGAGTTGGTGACGCCGCAGCTATGGCAATTATAGAACTTGTTGATTATAATGACATTGCAAACAAAAAAGCTGAAGAACGCAAAGAAAGAAAAGATTTGAAATCTCAGGACAAAGCTGAAACAAAGCAGGAAGATCTTGTTGAAGAGGCAACTGTAGTTGAAGAAAAGGAAGTGAAAAAAGAGAAGAAAGAAAAGAAAGAGAAAAAAGTAAAAAAAGAGAAAAAACCTAAAGAGTAATAGAATCTACATTAATTAAAAATTGAAAGAGTAATTGGGAAACCGGTTACTCTTTTTTTATTATGTTTGAAAAACAAAATTTCGTCACATCAGCTTTTGAGATTAAAGATATTCCCAGGAAAAAACTTCCGGAGGTTGTACTCTGCGGTAGATCAAATGTGGGTAAATCCTCTTTGATAAATTCACTTTTTAATAGGAAAAATCTGGCAAAAGTCAGCAAAACACCGGGAAAAACGCGGTCGATTAACTATTACGAAATTGATGAGAAGTTTTACATTGTTGACCTGCCGGGTTTTGGCTATGCAAAAATAAGTAAAAAGGAAAGAGAATTCTGGTCAAAACTGATTTCCGATTTCCTCGAGAAATCAGGAAACATAAAACTCGTTATTCACTTAATAGACAGCAGACACAAGCCTACTGACCTGGATATTAAACTAAACGAACTTATAAATTATCGTTCTTTGCCTTATATTTTTATACTAAGTAAAGCAGATAAACTTAAACAGTCAGAAATAAAGCAATCCGAGGGAAAAATTAAATCAATTTTTCCTGAAGCAGAGCTAGATTCTAATCTTCTTCTATATTCCTCTGTAAAAGGAAGGGGCAAGAAACAATTGGCTAATCTTTTGGCATCTTTGTTTTATTAGTTGAAATCTTTG
>JALHTS010000404.1 GCA_022865965.1 Ignavibacteriaceae bacterium | reverse complement strand
TATAAACCGATTCTCTATAAGAAATCAGGAGAACTTAAGACTGATTTTACAATGAATCACGTTTTTGATCGGGATCTATGGGACCCTACCACCCTATTGGGAAGAGTATTTTTGAACGTTTCTGCAAATTATTATTTGCTTGGTACTATTATATCCTCTTGACTTTTTACTTACCTGTCCGCCTCTGGCGGATTAAAGATGTTTTGCAAAGTTTTGACCTAATCAAGTTTTCCATCTAACCAGTGAATTATGTTTAGCAATAATTGGTGATTTTCAAGTGCAACCTCGCTATTCATTCCCATTTTTATTTTTTCAGGACCGGCTATTTGAGCGGTAAACATACCTGCTTCTCCAAATGCTACAATTTTCCCTTTCCCATATTTTTTATATGCACCCTGGGACCATCCCTTTACATTTATAATAGTGGTTTTTTCATCAAAGACCCAGGCTGTATCAGGCATCAGATTAATGTAATTTTCATCAAAAACCAAAACCGGTGTAGCATCACCTGGTATTTTAAATCCTTGCCCGGTAAAAGATGCAATTTGCTCGACACTTTCAGTAGAATCTCTTCCTTTTGTGATGATACTCTCAATGAGTGTCTTTTCTTTTAAATTGAAAATAGCCGGCTCCCTGGATACACTCCACTCAGTACGCGAATCAAATACAAATCCATTGGTGAACTCGAATTCAAATGCTTTAGCAAGATCTTTTGATGCATCGGCTATAGGCATATGATCAGCAATTAAAAATAAATTTCCACCATTAAAGACCCATTGTCTTATCTCATCAATTTCTGATTTTGTGAAGGCCGAAGGATTAGGTATAACCCAGTCTTCCACATTCTCATTTAAAGCGTTTGATATTACAAGGATTTTACCTTTAGCTAATTCATTCTCATTGAACACACCTTTATATTCTATTACGTTATATCCATCTCTTTCCAAAAGATTTGAGAAAGGTTTATATCGACCATTCTTAGTATTTAAATTATTATGCCCTTCGTCAATAAATATTACAGGCCCTTTGCCTAACTCATATTCTGGATTTTGAATAATTGGGTTATAAGTGGTATCGGTAATTTGTTGTGAAAACAACAAGCCGGGTAAAATAAAAACAATAAGAAGGAATAATGTTTTCATAATATAAGACTCCGTGATTAATAATTTTACATAACGGTGTTGAGCTTGCCTACCGAAGGTAGGGCGCTGGCTAGGCGTTCGCAAGATTTTTATTCTTTGTTGTAGATAACTGGAGTTTTATGTTTCCATTCTTGCCACAATTTGTCATTTGTTACTAGCTCTACCATAAAATGACTGACGTTTATTCTGCTTGTTTTACCGGGGTTAAAAATCGCACTACGTATTTTATTATTATGTATTTCATATTTACTTACACTTTCTTCATCGAAAAGCGAATCAGGGCGAACTGCTACCCAATCAATATTGGTTTTTGAACCTAATTTGTAAACAAGATGATTAGCTGCAAGCATATTATCTTTGTGGGGAGGTAATAGAACTTT
>JALHTS010000403.1 GCA_022865965.1 Ignavibacteriaceae bacterium | reverse complement strand
GAAACTGTTCAGGATATTTACAATAAAAATTATCGCTTCTTCAAACCCCCGGATAAACCAACAGTGTATGCGGTGCCTGATGATAAAAAAGTAACACTTTATTGGAATACAAAATCTGAGGAAAGTATTGACCCGATTACCGGTGAAGACTTTGAAGGTTATGTGATTTATAGGAGTACACGCCCTGATTTTGCTGATGCTTTGACTATTACTGACGGAAGAGGTGCAGCCTATCTTTATCAACCACTTACAGATATATATGGCTTTGAAACTAAATGGGATCTTATAAATGAGTGGAAAGGATACCATCCGGTTCCATATTTGGGCAGAGGATTACATTACTATCTTGGTGATAACACCGGTTTGGTTCATTCATTTACGGATACAAATAATGTAATAAATGGTCAAACTTACTATTATGCAGTTGTTGCTTTCGATCATGGAGATTCGCTTGGAATACCGCCATCTGAAACAAGTAAAAAGATTTCTGTTGATCCGATTACAGGTTCGGAAATCTATGATATTAATACTGTGAAAGTTATTCCCGGACCGAGAGCTGCCGGATATATTAACCCAAACATTCTTGCTGTAGATAAGGTAGGTGGTTATGCTAATGGGACAGTTGATTTCCGGATTATAAATGATATTAATGTTGTAGACGAAAAATATACTCTCACATTTAGTGATACTCTTAATTTGGGTGATTCAATAATAATTAAAAAGAACTATTCTGTACTTGGTGAAAAAACTAATACAGAGTCCTTCTACTTATTTGATGCAAAGTTTGCAACATTGTCCCGTCAATTCATAATTGATGATGAAAATCTTGTTGTTGAGGATAAGCTTGGAAATGTCTATCAGAAAGATATTGACTATATCATTGATCTTGAAAAAGGAAAAATTGCCAGAACCGATAATTCCTCAATGCCGAATAACAGCGAATATATTATCACTTATATGAGTTATTCAATTTATCAAAGTCTGGCTCTAAATTCAGAAGATACTAATCCTGTCTTTGACGGAATTAAACTTAAAGTATTTGATCATCCTAAACTTGTATTCAATGCTGAAAATTCAAAATGGAATACAGATCGAATTAATCTTCCTTTCCGTGTATTCTTAAGAACTGCGGGAACTGTTATTCCTCAACCGGCAGATTATATTGTAAGTTTCTCCGATCAGCCTATTTCAACAGCAAAAAAATACGTGCTCGGTAAAGGATTCATTGATATTCCGGTTAAGTATAAAGTAGAAGATGTTACTACAGGCGTGCCGATTGAAGTAATTACAAACTTACAGGAAACAGCTCAGACTAATGATTCTGCCTGGACTATCGGTGAAGAAATTGTCTTTTACGTAACAGGATCACCGGGTGGTCAAGGCGAACCGATTTCCTGGAGTTTAATGATTTCAAAATCTGAAGACTCAGTGCAAACAATTCCAACAGATGGTGATTATTTGTTACTTTACACTGACAGACCATATACTGTAGACGATGTTTTCACGCTTACGACCAAAACCGGTTATGTAGATGACAGATTAGCAGCATCCAGACTCGATAATATTTATGTTGTGCCTAATCCGTATGTTGGTGCAAGCATTCTGGAACCGGCTAATAAGCTGCCCGGACAAAACCGCGGTGAGAGAAGAATTTATTTTGAAAACCTTCCGCTGAAATGTTCTATTAGAATCTATACTTTAAGTGGTGAACTCGTAAATCAACTTGAACACGATTCCGGTGTAGATAACGGAAGAGAATACTGGAACCTGCTTAATAAAGATGGTTTCAGCGTATCTTATGGAGTATATCTTGCTCACATAGATGCACCCGGTGTGGGTGAAAAACTTATAAAATTTGCATTAATTAAATAAAGTTGATCGTTAACTGTTAATCGTTAATCGGATTAAACTTGGTTGAACAAAAAGAACAAATAAAAAGCTTTGAAGACCTTGAATGCTGGAAAGCAAGTATGGAAGTAAGAAAATATATTTCTGTACTTATAAAGAAGTTTCCTGCCTGTGAGAAATATGATTTGGTGGATAATATGAAAAGAGCATCACATTCTGCTACTAGAAATATTGCAGAAGGTTACGGAAGATTTCACTATAAAGAGAATATACAATTTTGCAGGCATAGTAGAGGTTCTTTATTTGAACTTATTGATGATTTAATAACTTCAAAAGACGAAAAATATATTTCGGAAGAAGAATACCAAGACGGCAGAAACAAAATTGAACGCGCCTTAGCAATCTTAAATGGTTATATAAATTATCTTGGCAGGGCGTTAAATGAAAAACCAAAAGAAAAACGATTAACTGATAACGAATAACTAATAACGAATAGCTGGAGAACTTTATGAAAAAATACAAATACTTTTTAATTGTTACTCTAATTACTGTCATATCTTCTGTTTCTTTCGCTCAGACTCAGAAAACAGGAACCACTGCTGCACAGGTTCTTAAATTTAATGTAGGACCGCGTGCCATTGGCATGGGCGGTGCATTTACCGCAGTTTCCGATGACATTTCATCGATGTACTGGAATCCCGGTGGAACCGCGAACATTGAATTCAATGAAGCTTTCTTTAATCACACTTCATTGTACGCCGATGTTCGACACGATTTTGCTGCTATTGCCAGTCATCTATACGATTTCGGTACAATCGGTGCATTTGTTTCAGTTCTTTCTATGGATGAAATGGTGGTAAGAACTGAAGAAGCACCTGAAGGTACGGGTGAATTTTTTAATGCTGGTGCAATAGTTATCGGTGTTAATTTTTCCCGTTACCTCACGGAAAACTTTGCAATTGGAGGTAACTTAAAGTACATAAATGAATCTATCTGGCATATGAGCGCAACCGGTTTCGCAGTTGATATTGGGACAATATATAAGCTGCCGATTTTTAATGAATTAAGAATTGCTGCAAGCATTTCTAATTTCGGAACTAAAATGCAGCTTTCAGGTAGAGATGTGACCACAATAATTAAGTCTGGTGCAGGCGATCAAAATCTGGTCAATACAAATATTGAACTTGATCATTTTGATTTACCTTTGCTGTTCAGATTTGGTTTATCTGCAGATGTCATTCAGGATGGTACATCAAAATTAACTACATCTGTTGACGCAATTCATCCAAATGACCATACCGAATATGTTAATGCCGGTGCTGAGTATTCCTGGAATGAAATAGT
>JALHTS010000402.1 GCA_022865965.1 Ignavibacteriaceae bacterium | reverse complement strand
GTCATTCAAACTGTTTGGCTGCAATTGTTTTAAGTACTCGCGCATCGGCGACGACTCAAACTGGAACACACCGGTTGTTTGCCCTTTTGAAAACAGCGCATAAGTTTTCTCATCATCGAAAGGAATGGAATCAATATCAATTATTACATTATGATTTTTTTTAATGAAGTCGAGCGTATCGCGAATAATTGTTAATGTTCTCAGTCCAAGAAAATCCATTTTAAGCAAACCGGAGCTTTCAATGTCTTTCATATTGAATTGAGTGACCAAATCATTCTGCGAGGTTGCATTTACAGCATTCGCAAGAGGAACATATTTGCTTACATCATCGGGAGTAATAACCACACCAGCGGCGTGCTTTGAAGCATTTCGATTCATTCCTTCAAGCACTTTAGCATATTTTATCAAATCCTTAATTGACTCATCATCTGAATTTTGCACCCATTGAAGTTCAGGAACTTCGGCAAGCGCCTGGTCAATTGTATAAACTTTACCAAACTTTGATGGAATATATTTGGTGATTTTATTAACTGTTGGAATTGGAACTTTAAGAACTCTTGCCACATCTCTGATAACTGCTTTTGATGAAAGCCTGTTGAATGTTATAATCTGACTAACACAATCATTTCCATATTTTTCCCTTACATAATCAATTACTTCGCCTCGCTGATCATCTGCAAAATCAACATCAATATCAGGCATTGATTTTCTAGCAGGATTTAAAAATCTTTCAAACAGCAAAGCAAATTCAAGCGGATTTATATTTGTAATGCCCAAAGCATAAGCAACCAAACTTCCTGCAACGCTTCCTCTGCCGGGACCAACAGGAATATTTTTTTGCTTCGCGGTATTAATAAAATCCTGAACAATAAGGAAATAGCTGGCAAATCCCATTTGTTTAATTGTCTCGAGTTCAAACCTGAAACGGTCTTCAACTTCTTTGGTTATATTCAATTTTCTGTTCTGCAAGCCTTGCAGGGCAAGAAGCTCAAGATATTCTTCAAGTGTTTTTGCTTCAGAATTTTCGGGTATGGGAAAATTTGGAAAATGATGCCCATTAAAATCAAGCTTAAGATCTATTTTTGAATCAATTTCAAGAGTGTTTTCAATTGCACCTTTATACTTTTTGAAAAGATTTATCATTTCTTCAGATGATTTGAAATATACCTGATCTGTTCCGTAACGTAAGTCTTTATAATCTGCTCCGTTCTTGTCTGATAAAAGAAGAAGGATGTTGTGAGGAATTGCATGATCTTTTTCAATGTAGTGGCAATCGTTAGTTGCAACCAACTTTATTCCAAGCTCTTTGGAAAGTTTCGGCATTCCTTCGAGAACAGGTTTTTCATTATCCAAATTGTGATTCTGTATCTCGAGATAAAAATCTTCACCGAAAATATCTTTATAAGTTTTTGCTGTTTCTTTTGCTTTTGTGTAATCACCATTAACAAGGTGGTATGATACAACACCGCTTACACAGGCGGAAGTGCAAATCAATCCTTCAGAATATTTTCTAAGAAGCTCAAGATCAATTCTTGGTTTATAATAAAAACCTTCGGTATGACCAAGTGTAGAAAGTTTTGAAAGATTATCATATCCGGTTTTATTCTTAGCAAGAAGAATTAAATGGTTGTAATGTTTTGCTCTTTTTCTACCGGGAAGATCTTCACCTTTGGTTTTATCAAACCTGCTGCCTTCAGTAACAATGTAAGCCTCCATACCTATAATAGGTTTGATTCCTTCTTTGGTTGCTTTCTTATAAAACTCAGCGGCTCCATACATTACGCCGTGATCGGTAATTGCAACGGACTTCATTCCGTGTTTTTTAGCAGCATCGATTAGTCCCTGAACAGTGCAGGCGCCGTCCTGCAAGCTGTAATGAGTATGATTATGTAAATGAATAAAATCAGACATGAAAAAAGGTCCACTTTATCTTTCCCCAAAGAGGAGAGGAAATGATGTTTTAAAACTTATAAAAACCGTTATCAATAAAATTTCAGACAGGTAGATTTTATCTGAGTCTGAATTAAACTTACAAATTTTTTATATCAATTTTCATATTGACACGAAAATTAATTTTCAAAAAAAAATAATAAAGAATTACAGAGAAAAAATGCGGGAAATTAGTTACAGTTCCTTCTTTAAATTAAACTTGAACTTGAACCTGAACTTAAACTTGAACTTGAACTTGAACCTTAACCCACTTAAAATGAGACAAGCTTAACTTTTACCAGTATGACCGAATCCGCCTTCACCCCTTCTGCTATCATTTAGCTCATCGCTTTCTTTTAATTCTGCAAGATAAACTTTTGATAGGACAAGCTGTGCGATTCTGTCACCGGAAGAAATTTTAAAACCTTCTTTACTAAGATTAATCAATATAATTTTTACTTCACCGCGATAATCGGAATCAATAGTTCCAGGAGAATTAAGAACACTAATTCCGTGCTTAATTGCAAGTCCGCTTCTCGGTCTTACCTGAATTTCATATCCAAAAGGAATTTCCACGGAAATATTTGTGGGAACGAGTTCAATTTGTCCGGGCTTTAAAATTATTTCCTCTTTTAAAGCTGCCCTTATATCCATACCGGAACTTCCCGCAGTAGCATATTCAGGAACCGGGACATTATTAAAATCTTCGTTAAGTCTTTTAAATTTTACAATTACTTTTTCTGACATTAGTTAGTTCTTTTCTTAATTAATTTTTCCACTAAAATTTTTATCTCACTTTGATCAGCAATAAATCTGAAAACGATGATAACATAAACAATAAATATTGCGGATTTGATAAGTAAGTTTATTTCGTCCAGACTTTTTAGAACATAATACAGCACGGCGATTACTGTACCAACAAGAATCAATTTAAATAATCTGCCATATTCATAATCAATTCTATAATACTTTTGAGTAACAAGGTAATAACCGAATGCCATAACAGCATAGCTGATTAAAGTCGCAAACGCAGCACCCATTATATTAAAATGCGGTATAAGTAAAATATTTGAAACGATATTTGTGATTGCGCCAACACCTGCAACAATAGGCGCGTACATACTTTTTTCCTCAATATAAATTCCTGCTGAAAACACAACATAAAATCCATTGAACAAATAACCGAGAAGAATAATCGGCACAATATCAAGTCCATTCCAGTATTGTGAGCCGATTATGCTGAATCCGCCAAAGTTTATTCTTACAATATCATCAACAAAAAGTGAAAGAAGAATGAGTAAAGTAAATCCAACAATAGAAAAGTAAGTCATTACTTTTGAGAACATTTGCTTTGCGTTTTCCTCTTTTGCATTCTGCAGGAAGAATGGCTGCCAGGCATATTGAAACATATTTACGAACAGCATCATAAAAATGCCAAGCTTGTAATTTGCTTTGTAAACTCCAACTGTGTCAAGGTCAGTCAGTTTTTCAAGTATCGGAACATCCACAACCTGAACGAGCATAATTCCGATTCCGGCTGGCAAATAAGGAATTCCGAATCTGAACAATCTTTTAAACAGTACTTTATGAAAACTTAATTTAAAATACTTTGTGATTGTTGGTGACACTAATACAAGAGAGAGTAATGAAGCAATAAGATTGCTGATAAAGATTGCTTCAATTCCCCACTTCAATACAACAATTAAAACTACATTTAATATTATGTTAAGCAGAATGTTATGGACTTTAATTGCTGCGAATTGTTTTGCTTTTCGTTCCAGTCTAAGTTTAAGAAAAGGAATTACTGCATTACCATCAACAAAAAGAATTACAGATGAAAGAATAATTACTGAAGCGTACTCGACCGGTATTCCAATCCAACCTGTAACAGGCTTATTTAGCAGAATTAATAAACCTGAAAAAAATATTGAGGTTAAAAAAACTGAAATGTATGGAGTTGAAAAATTGTCTTTATCATCACCGATGTCTTTGAAAGCTGCATACTTTAAGAATGCTGCATCCATACCATAAATGAAAAATATGTTGAGTATGGCAATGTAAGAATAAACGATCATCACAATTCCGTAATCACCCGGAACAAAAATGTTTGTATAGAAAGGCACAAGAATGAAGTTGAGAAATCTTCCTATCATCGTGCTGATGCCGTAAATAGCAGTATCTTTTGTGAGTTCTTTTAACTTGTCAAACATCAGAACATATTATCCTTCAAGAGAAATATCGAGCGAAATATCCAAAGCATTTACACTATGGGTTAAAGCTCCGACCGAAATATAATCAACTCCCGTTTCAGCTATAGCAGCAACAGTATCCAGATTCACTCCGCCTGATGCTTCCAGCTTACATTTTCCATTTACTAGCTCAACGGCTTTTTTCATTTCGGAAAGCTCAAAATTATCAAGCATAATAACATCAACACTGCATTTTAATGCTTCATCAACTTGTTTAAGGTTTGTAGTTTCAACTTCAATCTTAAAAGATGACTTGTTTTTTTGTTGAAATTCTTTGCATCGCCTCACAGCTTCTGTAATTGAACCCGCAACTTCAATATGATTATCTTTAATAAGAAACATATCGAATAAACCAATACGATGATTTTCACATCCTCCCATCGTTACTGCGTATTTATCAAGCAATCTTAAACCGGGAACAGTTTTACGCGTATCAATTATTTTAGCCTTTGTATGCTGAGCTTTATCCGAATAAATTTTAGCAAGGGTTGCAATGCCGCTCATTCTCTGCAAAAAATTTAATGCTGTTCTTTCGACAGTTAAAATTGATAACGCCTTTCCTTTTACTAATGCGACAATATCTCCTTTATAAACTTCTTCACCGTCATCTTTAAAAGTTTTAAAGTCTAATTCGGGATCAACCAGATTAAATATTTCCCACACTACGTTAAGTCCGGCAATTATTCCATCCTGCTTCACTAAAAAATTTCCAAAACCAGTTTTAGAATTATCAATTGTAGCTAAAGTGGTTATGTCACCTGTTTTGATGTCTTCATCCAGAGCAGTTTTTATAATTCGATGAAGATGTTCTTTACTTAGTGTCATCATAATATTTTCTTATTGCATCTAAAAAAAGTTTTGGTGCTCGTATCGGTTTACTGAGTTTCGGATCAACAAATACAAGTTCAATATAGCCTTCACAAATAACAACTCCTCTTTCCTTGCTTTTTATTGTATGATCGATATGAACCTTAATTTGTGGAAGTTTTTCTACTCTTGATTCGATTAGTAAAACTTCATCATAGAAAGCAGGATTTTTAAATTTTATCATCGTTTCAATTACTGGCATATGATATCCGGCATCTTCAATAGCTTTATATGTAAGACCATTATCTCTCATCATTTCGCTTCTGCCGATTTCAAAATAATCGAGATATTTTCCGTGGTAAGCAAATTTCATTTGGTCAGTGTCGCCGTAACGAACTCGAATTTCAGTGATGTGTTTGAGCATATAGTAGAAATCAAATTTTGAAGTGAGAAATTAAAAGTTTTAAGAATCAGTTGGTAAAAATGATTTGTTAAAAATCATCATTCAAGATTTTCCAGATCAGCTAAATCCTGATACCTTCCAGAAGCTTTTTTGTTTTGTTTAAGATGTTCTAGGCTTATAAAATTCATTTTCAATCCATCCGTGACAATTTCGAACTTACTGTTGAAACAATCATCGAACTCAACACCATCAAGTTCGGTTATCAAATCTATTCTATTCGGAGGTAAACCCAGTTGAACTACTATATCTTTCCCTTTAAAGTCTTTCTCTTTTAATTCAGTTGATTTGAATCCAAATTCATTTATCACATTTATGATTTTTTTTAGATTAAGCTCATTGGTAAAAATCCATATATCAATATCTTTTGTATATCGTGGATAACCATGAACTGCAACAGCATATCCACCAACAATCAGATATTTAACCTCGTTTTGATTGAGTAATTCTATAAACTCTCTGAAATCCTTGTTCAGTACCATATTTCCAACTGTTATATTCTTGTCTTAATTTTTCAACTGCTTCCAAACGAAAAGATACAGGCATTGATAACCAATACGATAAATCATCTTTTTTATCGTTGGCGTTAACTTTTTTTAATACAGTTTTATCTAATGTAAACTTCATAACTATATAATTTATACTTCAAACTATTACTCTATTCTACAAACGCACCCATTGCACCAAATTTTTCCAGACGATTTGCAATGAGCTTTTCAGGTTTCACTTTCACTAATTCATTTAATTCTTCAAGAAGAACATTTTTTAAAATTTCTGTTGCTTCATTATGATCCCTATGTGCACCGCCCATTGGTTCGGGTACTATACGATCAATTATTTTTTGTTCGAGTAAATCCGGTGCAGTTAATCTTAGAGCTTCAGCAGCCTGTTCCTTATATTCCCAGCTTCGCCATAAAATACTTGAACATGATTCGGGAGAAATAACCGAGTACCAGCAATTTTCAAGCATTAGAATTCTATCGCCAATACCTATACCTAAGGCACCGCCGCTTGCACCTTCACCAATAATTACAACTATTATCGGAACTTTTAATCTGCTCATCTCAAAAAGATTTCTCGCAATCGCTTCTGCCTGTCCGCGTTCTTCTGCTTCAAGCCCAGGAAATGCTCCTGGAGTATCAAGCATCATAATTACCGGCTTATTAAACTTTTCTGCAAGTTTCATCAAGCGAAGTGCTTTCCTGTAACC
>JALHTS010000401.1 GCA_022865965.1 Ignavibacteriaceae bacterium | reverse complement strand
GAAATGCTTACGGCGGCAAGTTCAATAATAAGACCCGGTGTTGCTGAAAGCGGAATGATGCAGGAATTTATTTTAAGACATAAAGATCCTTCGAAGCGTTTTTATTTCATTCCGCAGCTCGCAGAAGTTCTTGCCGATACTTACGGAGTTATGATGTACCAGGAAGATGTAATTAAAGTTGCAAATCAAATAGCCGGTTTAACTTTAGAGGAAGCTGATCTTTTGCGTCGTGCAATGAGCGGAAAGATGAGATCACACAGAGCAATGCAGCAAATCACCAATCGCTTTTTTGAATCCTGTGAAATGAAAGGATTAACTGATAATCAGGCAAAAGAACTTTGGAGACAAATTGAATCATTTGCCGGATATTCTTTCTGTAAAGCCCATAGCGCTTCGTTTGCTTTGCTTTCATACCAGGTTGCATTTCTTAAAGCATATTATCCTGCTGAATTTATGGCAGGTGTTCTGAGCAACGGCGGAGGTTTTTATTCCGCTGCAGTTTATGTTCAGGAAACAAAAAGAAGGGGAGTAAAAGTTCTTCTTCCGTGTATTAACAAAAGCGAATATGAATACACCGGAAAGAACAACGAAATGAGAATTGGATTATTGGCAATAAAAAACCTTTCACTTAATTCAATTCATAAAATTCTTGATGAAGGAAAAAAACATGGTGAGTTTGTTTCGCTTGCAGATTTTCTTGTAAGAACAGGAGTCGGTTATGAAGAGAGTTCCATACTTATAAAATGCGGAGCGATGGGATGTTTCCGTCAAACGCGTCCCGAGCTTTTGCGTTTGCTTGATATTTACATCAACAAAAGAAAAATACTTGATGAAAAATATAATGATCTTTTTATGCATGAAACTTTTGCTCTTGAGCAGCAGGTAAAAACTTCGCAGAATTTTTCTTTGGAAGAAATCTGCAGAATGGAATACGAAACTTTTAATTATATGGTTACACGGCATCCGCTATATTTTTACAAAAATCTTTTTGATGATTCTTCAATAATTAAAGCAAATAAAATGAATAAGTATAAAGGAAAATACGTTAAAATGATCGGATGGTATATGACTTCCAAAAGAATACGTACTAAAAAAGGAGAGATAATGAAATTTTTATCTCTCGAAGATCTTACAGGCACTTTTGAAGCAGTTATATTTCCAAAAGTTTATTATCAGTATGCTGAATTAACTATGTCGATGGGACCTTACATTATTGAGGGAGTAGTTGATGAGAATGATCCTGTAAATCTTGTTGTTAAAAAATTGAATTTAGTTTCAGCGATTGGTGTATTGCGTGAGACAGAAAAGGACAGCGTTGAAAACAAATACTTTGGCGATGTTGAAAAAATATCTGAAGAAGATTTTGGGCTGCTTGAAAATCTTAATAAAGAAAAATTGAGACAGGCTTATGCAAGCTGAGAGAATAAACTACTTTTTGTCGATAGGAATTAATAGCCACGACTTTTAAGTCGTGGAAAAAGAGAGTATAAAATAAAGGCTTTAGCCAAAAGAATTTATAAATATGTGGCTGAAGCCAAAAATATTTTTTATTAGTTATCCACGACCTGAAGGTCGTGGCAATTAAGAAGAAAGATGTTAATAAAGAATCACTTCATATT
>JALHTS010000400.1 GCA_022865965.1 Ignavibacteriaceae bacterium | reverse complement strand
TATAGTGCTTCTCGATTTAGGTTTACGAAGTCAAAACAGTTTGCAAGTTGTAAAATTAATTAAGGAGCATTTTCAGAAGACCAAGATAATAGTGATGGATCTTATACCATTGCAAGCAGATGTTTTCGAATTTGTACAAGCGGGCGTTTCAGGATTCATACTCAAAGATGCAAACATTGCTGAATTTTATAAAACTATCCGATCAGTTTATCAGGGTGCTCAAGTTTTACCACCGCATTTAACGGGCTCACTTTTTTCTCAAATCGTTGAACATGCAATTAACGGATTCAAACCCTCAGTAATTGTAGAATCGGTTCGTATGACAAAACGTGAACGACAAGTGATTGAATTGATTGCGGATGGTTCCACCAATAAAGAAATTGCACAAAAACTTCATCTCTCAACCTACACAGTGAAGAGCCATGTCCATAACATCCTCGAAAAATTAGCGCTTCATTCGCGCGTGCAGATCGCAAAACACGCTCATCTTTCTGAATCATACAAAACTGCAATCGATACTACTTCATTAATAAGCGAATAATTTTCCTCCCGGTCGTTAACTCACTCAAAAGAAGTAGTTCCTTTTTCATCCTTTTGCTCGATTGAACAATACTCAATTCCTTCATATCATAATATTGTAATTAGGAAACTATTACAGAAATATTATTTAATAACAATTATAAAGGAGTTATCCAATGAATAAGTTGAATATTAAGGGAAACTGGAATGAACTCGCAGGTAAACTCAAACAAAAATTCGCAAATCTAACTGATGATGATTTACTTTTCAAAAAAGGGAAAGAAGAAGAATTATGGGGAAGATTGCAGAATAAACTTGGAAAAACTAAGGAACAATTACGTAAAATATTTTCGAAATTATAACGGTTAGTTTGCCAGGAAATTTAATGCGCTCCAGTTGCGCGAGTTTGACGGCATACTAGAACAAAGCACGTAAATATTTCTAAACAACCTACAAGGAGAATTATGAAAAACAAATATTTCATCCTAATAGTTCTACTATCAATTGCAGGAATTGCATTGATTTCTTGCAACGTCGATAGGGAAAAGAAAGTGGAGGATGCTAAGGAAAATGTTATCCAAGCAGATCAGGAATTGAAAGAAGCTCAGGCTCAATATGAAAAGGATTGGCAGCAATTCAAGAGCGAGGCTGAATTAAAAATTGATGCTAATCAAAAAAGCATTGATGAACTCAAGGCGGAGATTAAAACTGCAAGCAGCAAATTCAAAGCTAAATATGAAAAAGAAGTGCTGGCGTTAGAAAAAAAAAATACCGAGCTAAGAAAATCGATAAATGAATATAAGTATGAAGGAAAAGATAAATGGGAAGAATTCAAACGAGATTTCAATAATAATATGGATGTTATTGGAAATGCCATCAAGGATATATTCTCGAAAAAGGAGTAATCAGAGCAAGTTATCTGTTAGTATTAAGATTTGAATTAATTAAAAGTAAAATTCATAATCAGTAATATCAATTATTTCAAAGGAGAGTAATCGTATGAAAACAAAAGCAAATAAATCTATTGTCGTCGCATTTGTAGTCGTCGTTGTACTTTTTCTGTTCTTCGGCGGTTGGGGGATGACAGGAGAAATAATGAACGGCGGCATGCATGGCGGGATGAATGAAAACGGTTGGATGGGCGAGCGCAGTTGGGTGTGGTTTCCTTCTATAATTACTCTCGTTCTTGGTGTAGTTCTGGGTTGGGTGCTATTTAAAAAGAAAAATAAATCAAGTTCGGATATATTTTAAAAGAATTTTTTAACGGAGAACAACTATGAAAGGCGATGCGAAATTAATTACGGCGCTTAACCAGCGTTTAGCTGATGAACCTACGGCCATTAATAGGTATTAAAACCTCAATTAAAAATGTTTATGTGTGCGGACCTCCGCCAATGATGGAGGCAATTGAAAAGCAGTTGAAAAATCTAAATGTAGGTGAGAAGCATATAATAAAAGAAGAATTTTAGTAATTAAGAAATGCATTTTATGAATAATGAATCGATTTAATAACAACAAAATATAAAGAGTAATGCTATGCGTGAGATAGGAAGCAATATCGAGATAACT
>JALHTS010000399.1 GCA_022865965.1 Ignavibacteriaceae bacterium | reverse complement strand
TGAAAATAATATTTTTAAGATTGCACCACTTATTCCTGTTTGCACTCAATATTTTTCTGACTATATAAATTTTTCTTCAAATATTAGAAAAGTTGTTAAAGAACAATCCAGAAAATGGGATATGAATTCCACCGATGCTAAAAACACTCTTTATCGATTACTGTATGGGAACCGAACCGCGATAGAAGAAATAATGCTTCAATTACCACAGGACCAAGTTGCGCCCCTAATTAAAGGAGTTGACGAGCTATCATCAACACCATCAGCAAAAATACTTGGTGTGGATGTACATAGTGGAGATATTTTAATTTCAAGAGGAGGTGCTCCCACATCAGCCTTAATTGCAAGAGGCAATGATTATCCGGGTAATTTTTCGCATGTAGCTTTAGTTCATATCGATGAAAAAACTAAATTGATCTCGATTATTGAATCGCATATTGAAAGAGGGGTTGTAGTTTCCTCTTTGACTGAATATCTTAATGACACAAAGCTTAGAATTATGGTGCTAAGGTTAAGATCAGATTTGATAAAAGATAATCCTATGCTTCCTCATAAGGCAGCAGAATTTTCATTGAGCACAGCTAAGAAGAAACATATTCCTTACGATTTTGAAATGAACTTTAACGAATTTGAAAAACAATTTTGTTCTGAGGTTGCTTCTTCAGCTTATAAGGAATTTGGGATAACATTATGGACAGGACTATCGACTATTTCATCAAAGGGAACAAGAAACTGGTTGGCTGCGTTTGGAGTTAAATATTTTGAAACACAGGAACCTTCTGATCTTGAATATGATCCGCAACTTTCTGTAGTTGCTGAATGGAGAGATCCGGAAACACTTTATAAAGATCATATGGATAATGCAATAACAGACATAATGTTAGAAGAAGCAGATAGTGGCAAGGTTTTATCTTATGATTGGTATCTTTTACCATTTGGCAGACTAATGAAAATTTACAGTATTATATTAAATGCATTCGGTTCAGAGGGTCCAGTACCAGAAGGTATGAGTACAGAAGCAGCATTAAAGAATGTTGAGTATTCGGAAACTCACGACCGGATAAAAGAAAAACTAATTCTGCTTGCAAATCGATTTAAAGCTCAAAAAGGTTATACACCTCCATACTGGGAGCTTTTTAATTTAGCACGACAAGCTCGTGATGATATGAATGATTAAGAAAATTAAGCTAATCTAACCGGTCATCACCGCTGTCTTTTTCCTGAAGCCCTTACCAATGAAAGCCTGCCTGACGACAGGCAGGTTGGTAGGTTTTTTTTATCCAGTTTAACCACAGCATTCCAGATGATTCCTTGAAGAGTAAGTTCGTTTGGTTTAGGTTCCTGCATAAAAATACTTTTAATTTCTAATTGATAATCTTCTTTACCAACCAACTCAGTATTTTGAAATTATTATTTCGGAGTGTTGTTCTACGTGACTCTATCTAAAATCAACCGCAGACAAAAACAGTTAATTGCGCTGATTAAGTCTAACATTTTATAAATAACATTTACCAGCTAAGATATGGTTTAAGAAACGACAAGATTGGTTCTGCCGCTAGAAATTAATTTGAACTCAAAGATATATTGTGCAAAACTAATTCTGAAAAAGATGGAGTATTAAAAATGCTTCTTAGCAAATGCCCTACCGGAATGACTCTTAAGATATTTCTCAAATGCTAATGCTTTTACTTTTTCTGTAAAAGCAATGGCAGTTTGTATTTTCCAGGGTTTATATTCCGGGTGGGATATTGGAAGATTCAGTAACGGAAGAATGACTATCTATTAATTATTGACACATTAACTAATTACTTTCTCGAACCTCCGCCAATGTCTTCTAAGTGTTCTCCATACATCTTCAAAGTCTGGAATATTTTTAATTTGGTTGACTAAATGATTCTCCCATTGGCGTTTCAATACTTCTCTTTTGCTTTGTACTGTTTTTATCAATTCAACAGGATTTAATTTCTTAAACTCTGTCTTCTTCCGAAAATCAAAGACATAATCTTCAATGTTATAATTCTCAATTTCAAATAAATACCATAGATCATACAAATCTCTTGGCATCGTTCGCTGCAAAAGTGAACGCATCTTCTCTGAAATGATTTCACTAAGTGTATAGCTTAAAACCTTAAATGTATTCTTTAAATCAGAATACTCATTGTGAACAATCTTTTCAACAGGTTCATTACAAATTATCTCATCATTAGCGATATCTGCTTTTATACTTTTAGTTGCACCTGTACCGCCTAAAGGTCCTGAATAGCCTAAGTAAAAATTATAATTCCCAGTCTGATGTTGAGTTTCATCTTGAAAATTAAGTGTAATCCTGGATTCTTCCTTTAACTTCTCAATAACTTCTTCAAATTGTTTCTTGATTTCTTCAATTTTGTAATCACCCCCATTGAAAGTAAAGTCTAAATCTTCTGAAAGTCTGTAAGCAGGAAAATATATTTTTCTAAGAGCCGTACCACCCTTGAAAATTAATTTTGCTTTTAGATAATCATTTTGAGCTATACCTTTTAACACCCATCCAATCACATAATCTTTTTCAATTTGTGTATCCCTTATTCCAAGTCTGCTAGCAGTCTTTTGTATTTCACCAGGTTTAATCATCTTTTAAGTCTCAACTGATTTCAAAACCGATTCTATTCCAATATTATCTATTATCTTCCAACCGGAATTGTGCTTACCTTTCTGAGGTAAAGAGGGATCAAGTAACGTATAAGAATTGCTTAACTTAGATTGAATTTCTTTAGCTAATGCGTCTAATATCTCAAGCTGCTGTAATAGAAAGCCCAATCTTTTAAACACAACCTGCGTATCAAACTTTTCAAGATATTTCAGCATTTTCCCGATGTTGATTTTTTCCTTACTCTTGTAAATTGCCTTAACAATTTCAGTGATTCCGCCAGCATAGTCCGGCTTATACAAGCAATCAATTATTGTTTTCTCAAGATCACTGCAAAAGACTTTATTGAAATCGTCAATCCAGGTTTTTTCAAACCCGAAGAAGTGCCTTTGATTATAAGTAATGATTTCAAACTCTACATTTTTTACTTTAAAAGTTTTCGGTTGCATTCTCTGCTTCACTACTATCTGTTCTACTAACGAAGGTTGTGTAATCAGATTGTGAATTTCAAGAGCTGTATAGAACCCTAAGTAGTAATCTCTATCCTTTACGATTGCCTCTGCAGTAAGATGCCAATTAGGGAAATGGGAGTTGTTATCTTTCTCATAGGGAATAACATGATATAGTCCATCTTTTATTCTCATAATTAATCCGCGATCTGTCATTGTTCTTAAAAGCTCACGGACTGTACTAGAATAGCCTATACCAAGTATTTTTACTGCATCTTCAATGGAAAAAAATAATGTTTCTGATTCATTGAGATTCTTTAACAGTAAAGATGAACGATATGATATATTTTTATTTTTCATGTTCCAAATGTCATTTCTAAACTGACACCATTAACACAAAACAAATTTTTATTTAGGCTTTATGTCGGAAATGTCAGCTTTAAGCTGACAAAATTTACATAAAACATTATAATTATTCAAGTAGCAAATAATCTTGGTTGCTTTTTCTAATTCTTACAAAATTCAGATTATTAAGGAAGTATCAAGTTTATTAAAAGCTAAGAGATTTTTTCTTAAGCTTGGGTTCTTGGGGTGGAAAGAAAATAAGTTCTATGGAAAAAAAATTCTAGGTTGTTATCGATTACATCTTTAAAAAAATCATCTATTTTAGAAAAAATAAACGTGAAAAAAATATTTGTGGAGGTGGCGGGAGTCGAACCCGCGTCCGAAGTTAAGATCCAAGGAACGTCTACACACATAGTCTGTTAATTGTTTTAACTTAATACTGCCCAGCAGACAGGGATCGTATTAAGCTT
>JALHTS010000398.1 GCA_022865965.1 Ignavibacteriaceae bacterium | reverse complement strand
CCTGCATCTTCAGCAACCCTCATTACTCCAAGCCATAAAGCCATTATGCCAATTAAGCCCAAAGCAATTTCAACTGCAACCTGAGCAATTTTTATTGCGTCGTTAGTAACTTTTTTGAGCCAAACAAAACTAATTTCTTCAAAATACAATTGAGCATAAATAATATTATTTTCAGTTTTTTTATTAAGAATTATTGTCCCGCCTATATCATTATCTTTACCAGCAAGCGGGGCAATTTCTTTCCAAATTTTTGGTGATTGATCTGAAACGTTGATAACAAATTGTCTTTTGCCATCTTCATCAGCAGGAGAAAGAATTATTTTTGTCTCAATATCATTGGAAATTTCAGCAGCATAAAATGTAGAAAGACGGTTTGCAGTTATCTTAATAATTGCTGTTTCTTTTTCAGAATCACTTACTTCGCTATCCTCAAAATAAATTAGGGCATTAAGCGGTTTGCTATTATTGTATTTGTTTGAAGTGAAATCTGATATATCAAGATATGTTGCGGATACTATCCCCAGAAAAAGAAGAGTAAGCCATACGTAATTTAGCAAAACAGTACTCCGTATTTTAAAATGAGGTGAATTTTCTTTTCATATCAATTGCCTTCTTCAGTAAAAGTCTGCATTTCTTCAGTATCAATCATAATTGGTTTTAAATTCATTTCATTGCGGTATTTTTTAAGATCAATATTAGGCGAGTATTTTTTTTGATAAAATTCAATAAGCTGATCTATAAGTTTTTTATCTTCTACTTCTCTTACTGTACCGCTGATAGTGATTGAAAACAATTTATAAGTTGATTCAGCAAACAGGTTGTGATCCTTAAATCTGTTTTCAAAATGGTGAATAGTGAAACTGCCGAAATAATCAAATTTTATCTGCTGATATAAATCCTCATCCACCTGTAAGAATATGTAAATGTTTTTATCAAGATAGACAAAATTAGTTGAAACCTGATGAATTTTATCATCATCCAATTGAATTGCAAGTGCACCTGCTGGCTCTTTTGCAAGTTCTTTTTCAATTAATTTTAAATCACGCAGGTTCGAAATCACTTTTTTCATTTTGTAATTGGCTCCCTTTCTTAATTCATTTTGCACTTCTTATTTACATCGGCATAGACACAAACTCCGCAATGATCAGTATTTTTATAGAAGTTTTTATGAACTATACCTTTAATAATATCCGAAATTTCTTTCTTTACCAAAAAAAACTCTTTAATATCGAAATTTTTTATTACCGGCTTTCCCGGATGTTTTATAAAAATCAATAATAGTTGGAATGAACTATAATAACTAAACAATTTTTGGGCAATAAATAAATAAAATTTAAGCTGAATAAGATAATTTTCAGCCCTTTCTTCAACTTCTTCCAAGGAAATATCATCGGTTTTGTAGTCAACAATTATGAGTTTATCTTCCGTAAAAATAATTTTATCAATTATTCCGTAAAGAAATATTTCCTCGTCCTTTAAGTATGCTTCAAATTCATTTTTATATTTCTTATAGGAGTTTATTTCTTTGTAAATGATAGAATTAAAAAACTTTTGAAGTTCTACAATGACTTCTTTTTTATTTTGTGTTAATAACTTTCCTTCCAAGCCGTTTTTAGAAAAATATTTTGTTATTTCATTATCAAGTTCATCAAGACTAATCTCTCTTTCAAGTAATGAATGTATCAATGTTCCCTTCACATTACCTTGGATTCTACCGAATCTTAATTCCTCGTCATAATAATTTTCTTCTTCTTTAAGTGGATTGTTTTCAAATTCAAATTTCTGATTTTTACTTTCTTTGTTTAGACTGTTAATCAATCCAAAACCATATTCATAAGTAAGCAAGTATTTTGTTGGACATTGATTATAAACTGCTACTTTTGTTGCCGAGATAATATCTTTTTCCAAAGGCGGAGCAATATTTCCAATATTAATTATCAGATCTTTTAATTTTTCTTTAACCGGCGGTATATAATTTTTATCCAGCGTAATTGTGTATTGGACGGGAATTTGAATTTTTATTTTTCTGGACAAGTTAGAAAATTTGCCATCATTTTGTTCTAAGAAAACCAATTCATCTTCTAAGAAAAATTTATCATTAGTGAAATCAATACTTAAACCCGATTTAATTAAATAAAGGAAGGAATCACTTTTAAGTTTTTGTTCTTTACCCAACTCACCGGAAATAATTAAATGATCAATCGCTCTTGTAATTCCAACATATAGAAGTCTTTTAAGTTCAGCTATTCTTTTTTTCTCTTCAACAAAATTATACAATCCGCTTATTGGGGTTGGATGATAATCCGCAAGATAATTTTCATTTAACGG
>JALHTS010000397.1 GCA_022865965.1 Ignavibacteriaceae bacterium | reverse complement strand
GTTCTTCCTCATTAACAGATTTAAACAGCAGGAAGAATTAAACCAGGAAGATCTCTTCACTCAATATATCGTTGGTGATTATATTTTTGACAAAGACAGAATTTTTGCTTACCTGAATCTTTCCGGTGAAGAACTTAAACTATATGAATCAATATTTCCGTTATTACAGAGAAATTTGCGTAAACCCGATTTGGTTGTGTTTTTGCAGTCGAGTATTGACCGATTGATGTATAATATTAAAAAGCGCAGCAGAAAAATTGAAAGAAACCTTACACGTAGTTACATTGAAGAATTAAGTGATGCATATACTCATTTTTTCTTCCGGTATAATTCATCCCCATTGCTCATAGTAAATTCTACTGAAATTGATTTCGTGAATAAGGAAGATGATTTTGATGAATTATTCAGACAAATATTTCGTGAAGACCGGGCATTTATTGAATACTTCAAACCTGAATCGAAGAGCATTGAATGAGCCAGTTCCTGAGAATACTTCTTCTTGTTTTAATATTTCTTTTTCTATTCAGAGTAATTAAACGTTTTCTGGTGAGCTTGTTTAGTTCATCGAATAACAAAGCAAATGTTCCTCCTGATAAGCGGAAGAGAAAAAAATACGAAAATATTGAGGAAGCCAAATACACTAATATTTCAGACGAAGACCAGGAAGAAAAGAATAATTGATGTCCGATAAATCGTTTGCCTCGAAATTAGTAACGAAGCTTTTAGAAAAACTTTTATCAGTTGAAAAAAACGAGAGCAAAGAACTTGGTGAAGTACAAAATGTTTTAGTGGTTAGGCAGCATAATCAGCTCGGTGATCTTCTTTCCGGCGTTTCACTTTTCAGAGCACTTAAAGAAAAATATCCTGAATGTAAAATCACTCTAATTGTTAGTCCTGATAACCACCAGGGAATAGTTAAAAATAAATTTATTGATCGTTGTTTTATTTTCGATAAGAATAGACTTCTTAATCCATCTTACTTTTTTTCACTAAGAAAAATTTTAAGAGAGGGATATGATATTGCTTTAGTTCCTGTGGTAGTTTCAATCTCGTTCACAAGTAATTTGATTGCAAGACTTAGTAAATCCAAAATCAGAATTGGATGTGAATCACTTGACGGAAAAGAAAATGAAAGCGCTTATTTATTCGATAGACGCATTAAGCTTTATTGGAAAAATCATCCCGATTCTAACGTGTCGGAAAGATGTTTAGATATTGTAAGACCATTCGGAATTGATACTAACAATTATAGATCTGAAATTACTATTGATTATGATGATTTAAGATTTGCTCATTCATTTGTTAAAAAAACAGAGAAAAAAAATAATCAGTTATTAATTGGATTTCATGTTGGTGCCGGAAAACCTCAAAACAGATGGTCGCTGAATAAATATGTTGAACTGATTAAAAAACTTAACAAAGAATTCAATTGTGTTTTTTATTTAGCGGGAAGCGATGCAGACAGAGATGAAATTGATTATGTTATAAAGAACTCTCGTTTGCCTGTTAGAACATTTCTCAACAAAACCATTCCACAAGTTGCTGCTTTAATTTCTTTATCATATCTTTTTATATCCAATGATACAGGAATAATGCATGTAGCAGGAACTACTGAAACACCACAAATCTCAATTTTCGGTCCTACAAATCCATTTAACTGGGCGCCAATCGGTCCAAACAAATTTTTTATCCGTGAATCTGAATTAATTGATGACGTTGAAGTTGATGATGTATTTCAACTTTGTATTAAGATTTTAAATCCTGTTAAGAAATAAAAAATAAAAATGAGAAGAATTGCTGCGGTAGATATGGGCACCAACTCATTTCACCTTATAATCGTTGAGGTGAATGGAGATGGCTCATTCATTTTACTATACAGGCAAAGAGAAGTAATTCGTCTTGGTTCACACAAAGGCGAAGATTTAAGTGTTATTTCAGATGGTGAAACAGAAAAAGCGATTGATCTTCTTTCAAACTTTAAATCACTTGCAGATTATCATGGTGCAGAGTTTTATGCTGTTGCAACAAGCGCTGTTCGTGAAGCTCAAAATAAAAATGAATTTCTGGAAAGAGTTTTTGATAAAGTAGGATTTGATATTAATGTTATAGACGGCAGGCGAGAAGCCGAACTGATTTTCCTCGGTGTTCAAAAAGCGTTGCCTGTATCTGATAAAAAAGTTTTATGTATAGACATTGGCGGAGGAAGTACTGAATTTCTTCTGGCTGATAAAGGAAAAATTATCTTTGCAGAAAGTATAAAAATTGGTGCAGTAAGACTTGCTAAAATGTTTTTTCCTGATTACCAGCTTAAGACCAGAGCTATTAAAGATTGTAAATTCTATATCAATCAGGCACTCAATGGAAACAAAAACTTAGATTATTCACAAAGTTTTGATATTGCTGTTGGCACATCCGGAACAATAAACGCTGCTGCCGCACTTGTATATTCAAAAATTAGCGGTAAGAAATCCAAATCATATAACGGCTTAACTTTTTCCTATTCAGATTTCCGTTCTGTTCTTACAGAAGTATTAGAAGCTCAAACTACTGCCGAAAGAATTGCTCTTCAGGGAATGGAAGTAAAAAGAGCAGATATTATTCCCGCCGGACTTCTTATTTTAAGAAGAGCCATGAAGAATTTCAACATAAAGGAAATAACAATTTCTGAGTACGCTCTCCGCGAAGGTATAATTCTTAATCTTATTAAAAATCATTAATTAGTTGCCAAACAAATTATTGTTTGTTGTAATATTTGTTGGATATAAAAGCTCAGCATTCAATAAAGCCGGTAATTTTTAGAGTTTAATCATAACCTCTCACTAAGTATATTAACATATCAATTTTTAATTCGATATTAATGAAAAACATCAGAAATTTTTGCATAATTGCGCATATAGATCACGGAAAATCTACTATTGCAGATTGTCTTCTTGAGAAAACCGGCGTTGTAAATCAGCGTGAAGCGATGGATCAAATATTGGATAATCTTGAACTTGAACGTGAACGAGGAATAACGATTAAATCTCACGCTATTCAAATGCTGCATAAAGCTTCTGATGGTCAATCATATACTTTAAATCTTATAGATACACCGGGGCACGTTGATTTTTCTTATGAAGTTTCCCGTTCACTTGCTGCTTGTGAAGGTGCAATTCTTGTTGTTGATGCTGCACAGGGAGTTGAAGCTCAGACTATTAGTAATCTCTATCTTGCAATTGATGCAGGATTAGAAATCATTCCTGTTCTTAATAAAATAGATTTGCCAAGTGCAGAAATTGATAGAATTTCAGGACAGGTTATTGATCTGCTCGGCTGCAGTAAAGAGGATATTATAAAAGTAAGTGCAAAAGAAAAAATTGGTATTGATGAATTGCTGGAAGAAGTCATAAAAAAGATTCCTCCTCCTAAAGGTGATCCCAAAGCTCCTCTGCAAGCACTTATATTTGATTCCATTTTTGACTCATACCGCGGAGCAATTGCTTACATAAGAGTATTTCAGGGAACACTGAAAACCAATGATAAGATAAAACTCATTAAAGTTGATAAGGAATCTGAAGCTGAAGAAATCGGTGTCCTTGGCTTAAAAAGAATTAAAACCAATGAACTTAGTGCCGGTGACGTAGGTTATCTTATCGCTGGCGTAAAAGATGTACGCGATACGAAAGTAGGAGATACTGTTACTCATTCAAAAAACGGGGCGGCAAAATCTTTACCCGGCTATAAAGAAGTTAAGCCAATGGTTTACAGCGGATTGTATCCAACAGATTCTGATGATTTTGAAAATCTCCGCGATGCACTCGAAAAATTTCGCTTAAATGATTCCGCACTTGTTTATCAACCGGAAACTTCTGTTGCTTTAGGTTTCGGTTTTAGATGTGGATTTCTAGGATTGCTGCACATGGAAATTGTTCAGGAAAGATTATTAAGAGAACATAATCAATCTATTATTACTACACTTCCCAACGTTGAGTATATAGTTTATACAAAGAGTTTTGAAAAAATAGTTGTCGATAATCCGGCTGAGATGCCCTCTGTTGGAAAAATTGAACGTGTTGAAGAACCTTATATGAAAGCTCAAATTGTTACTCCTTCCGAATATGTTGGAAGTATGATGAAACTTGCTATGGAAAAAAGAGGAGTTTATATAAATACAACTTATCTCGATCCAACAAGAGCAGATATTCAATTTGAATTTCCATTGTCTGAAATAATTTTTGATTTTTACGATAAGCTTAAATCCATATCTCGAGGATATGCTTCGTTTGACTATGAGTATATCGGATATCGTGAATCCGATCTTGTAAAATTAGATATTCTAATCAACGGTGATCCGGTTGATGCACTATCTATGATCGTTCATAAAAACAAATCGTATGATTGGGGTAGAAAAGTTTGTTCAAAACTTAAAGAACTTATACCCAGGCAAATGTTTGAAATAAATATTCAGGCTGCAGTTGGAACCAAAGTAATTTCTAAATCTGTTGTTAAAGCTTTAAGAAAAAATGTTATTGCAAAATGTTATGGTGGTGATATAACTAGAAAAAGAAAACTTCTTGAGAAGCAAAAAGAAGGAAAGAAGAGAATGAAACAGGTCGGTAACGTTGAAATACCTCAGGAAGCGTTTCTTGCTGTTTTGCAAATTGATGAATAACTTTGGACAAGTCGTTTTTAGAATTTAAGAGGGCACAAAGATCAAAAAAGGCGGTAAAAAGTTTTTAATTATAACAGCGATACTGCTGCTATGCATCGTAATAATTCTTAAAGCATTTTTTATTGATGCTTATAGAATTCCTACAGCTTCAATGAAGAACTCTCTTACTGAAGGCGATTTTGTTATTGTAAATAAGGCTTCGTACAAACTCTCAACTCCAGCATTCATACCATTTACAAAAGTTAAACTTTCTCAATCTGAATTACTCTCGTTCAGTAAACCAAGCAACGGAGATATTATTGTTTTTCAACATCCTGAAGATTTGTTAAATCCGGATTTGGAATATCCCGATCATTTAATTAAAAGAATCGTGGCGCTTCCCGGTGATACAGTGAAAATTATTAATAAAGAATTGCTTATAAATGATAGAAAAACCCGTCCGCCAAAAGAAGCATTGATTGATATGCTGAATATTAAAAAGGCAGGAATTGCTGATGAGAAAATTTATCTTGATGGTAGAAAATGGAATACTGATAATTATGGACCAGTACGGGTGCCTGCAAAGGGAGATACAATTCATATCAATCCTAAAAACATTGATGATTGGCAGTTTATAATTAGTCTTGAACAGGGAGTAGGCTCGTTAAGTGAGGAAGGTACCGTAATTAACCTTCGCAAAGTTCCAATAAGAGAATATGTAGTTACAAAAGACTATTATTTCGTGTTAGGTGATAATCGGGATGATAGCATTGACAGCAGATTTTTTGGATTTGTTCCTGAAGATGCAATTATTGGAAAAGCTAAATTTATTTATTGGTCTCTAAGAAATGATTCAACATTAAGTTTTCCCGGCAATATAAGATTTGACCGGATGTTTAAATCTCTATAATAGATTTTAAAACTACCTTTTTTATACCTTTCGAAAAGAATATATTTATTTTACTAACAAACAATACTTATACTCTATGATTCACAGAATATTTTTACTTTTAGTAATTTTCTCAACACTTACCTTCTCGCAGGAAAAACATTTTGTTTATTTTAAAGACAAAATTATCAAATCGAGTGAGTCGTTAAATAAAGAAAATCAATATTACAAAACGGCAATGGAAGAATTAAGCGAACGAGCTATTCAGAGAAGAATTAAAAATATGGGTGAGGATTTTCTCTCTTTTGAAGATATTCCCATAAACAAAAATTATATAGAGATACTAAAATCGTTTGGTATTGAAATTATTCACGAGTTAAAATGGTTTAATTCTATTTCTGCAAAATTAGATGAGTCACAAATAGCACAGATTAAAGACTTAAATTTTGTAGATCGTATTGAACCTGTCAAGAAAATATCATTCAGAAAGCCATTCGTTGATGATTTAACTCTTAGTAAAGAAGAATCAACTACGGATTACGGACAATCTTTTACTCAACTGAATCTCTCAGATATTCCATTTGTGCATTCAAAAGGTATTACCGGTGAAGGTGTAATTATCGGTCTGCTTGATACAGGATTTGACTGGGAAAGGCACATCTCTCTAAAAAATCAAAATGTTTTAGCCGAGTATGATTTTATTTTTAATGATAATATCACTGCGAATGAAATAGAAGATCAATACGATCAACATAATCACGGCACCTTAATATTTTCCATAATTGGTGGATTTGATGACAATACGATGATTGGTGCAGCTTATAATTCATCATATATACTTGCAAAGACTGAAGATGTGAGAAATGAGACTCATATTGAAGAAGATGATTATGCTGCTGCTTTAATATGGATGGAAGGACTTGGTGTTGATATTACCACTAGTTCTTTGGGTTACAGCACATTTGATGCTTCAAATGATTCTTATACTTACAGCGATATGGATGGAAAAACTACTATTGTAACAAAAGCCGTTGAACTTGCTTTCTTAAGAGGTGTTTCAACATTCACTTCTGCCGGAAATGAGGGAGATGATACATGGTTTTATATAACGGCCCCTGCTGATGGGAAGAATATTATATCTGTCGGAGCAGTTAGTTCAGTAAATGAAATAGCAGCATTCAGCGGAAGAGGTCCAACTTACGATGGAAGGATAAAACCCGAAGTGGTTGCAATGGGTGTTGGCGTTTTTGGTGCACAAGCAGGTACAGTTGATTTGTATAGGTTTGCTCAAGGGACGTCTTGTTCTGCACCAATTGCCGGTGGAGTTGGGGCATTATTACTTTCAGCTCATCCTCACTTAAAGAATACTCAAATACGAAGTATTATCCTCGAGTCATCTGATAACTCGAATGATCCTAATAATGAAATTGGTTATGGATTAATTTCTGCTAAGAATGCGATTGAATTTCCGAATTTAGAATTAGTAAGTAACGAATTTATTCTCAGGAAAATATTTTTTGAAGAAAATATTCAACCCAGTTCTGTTGTAATGAATTATTCAACAGATGGAAGTGATTTCGATCAGCTGTTACCGAGGTTTGATGGAACATTTAGATATAGCTATAGTTTTAGTATTCCCTCTCTCTCTCTTGGGAAGAATGTTCAATTTTATTTTAGTGTCAAGGATAGTGCAAATATTGATTACCGTGAACCTTTAGCTGATAACTTTAAGTTCAACTATGGAGATTTGAATATTTCATTGAATCTTACTTCTGACAACCAGTTGAGTAATGATTTAGTCAGCGATCCTTTTCCAAATCCATTTCTTCCTACAGAACACCGTAGTGTAAGAGTTAAATTTATATCTTCAGGCAATGAGATTTTTAAAATGGCAATTATTGATGGAGCTGGCCAAAAAGTTAAGGATTTAAGTTTGATTTCTACAATCGGTATTAATTATGTGGAGTGGTACGGATATTCTGACAAAGGTAATTTATGCGCTAGTGGTGTTTATTATCTTTTAATTCAACTTGGCGGTAAAGAATACGGGAAGAAATTAATTTTACTGAAATAAATTTTTATGACTGAATATTCTTCTCTTTTTTAAGAGAAATTATAAATTCTTATGAGCAAAATATATTTTCCTGCACAAGCAAAATACATTGAATCATTTCGAAAAAAAGAAGACGAACTTATACTGGAAATGGAATCTTATGCCAAAGAACATAAGATTCCTATTTTATCCTGGCAAGCAGCAGAACTAATGGAACAACTCGTATTAATTAAAGATCCTAAAAGAGTTTTGGAAATTGGAACAGCTATTGGATATACAACTATACGAATTGCCAGAAGTCTTAGTAAAAAAGCCGAAGTTCATACTATTGAAATGAGTGCCGATAACATACCTATTGCAAGAGAAAGTTTTGAAAAATCCGGTTTGACAAAAAAGATAAAATTATTTGAAGGCAATGCACTCAGCATAATGCCTCAACTTCAGAAAAAATATGACTTTATTTTTCTTGATGCAGATAAAGAGGATTACAAACGTCTTTTTGATTATTCAATGATTCTTCTTAAAAAGGGTGGAGTAATAGTAATTGATAATTTATTGTGGCAGGGATATGTAGCTACCACAAGGATTCCTAAAAAATATAAAAACTCAACAAATTTTATTAGAGAATTTAATAGAATATTTACATCACAGGAAAATCTTGTTACAACCATTTTACCTGTCGGCGATGGATTAGGAATCGGAATTAAGAAATAAATTATTTTATGAATAAATACGATATAAAAACATTAAATGATGCTGAACAATTTTCTGATTCTTTACTAAAGGAAAAGGATGATTTAGTTTTGTTGTTAAATGAATGCAGCAGCATTAATAATTTTACAATATTTGATGATCTTTGCTTCACAGGAAAATATATTAATGGGCTTCTGAGAGTTTTGAAGACAGGAAATACAAATCCGGAAGTAAAAAGTTTAGATCACGTTAAGAAGGATTTATCGGATAATATGGAAAAGGTAATCTCTCTCTTAAAAGAAATTACCTTAAACTCATCTGAGGAAATAAAAATCAATTATGAGAAAAAATATTTTTCTCTTAGTCCTGAAGCTTT
>JALHTS010000396.1 GCA_022865965.1 Ignavibacteriaceae bacterium | reverse complement strand
CGTTCGGGATTCGCAATGACGTCAGGATTTATTCTAATTAAGTTCTTTTGCTAAAAATTTTCCCGTTAAACTTTTTTTATTCTTAATAATCTGCTCGGGAGTTCCTTCAGCAATTATTTCTCCACCTGCTTCTCCCCCTCCGGGACCGAGATCAATTATCCAGTCTGCTGTTTTAACAACATCAAGATTGTGTTCAACAACAACAACCGTGTTTCCTTTTTCAACAAGTTTATTTAGAACATTGAGAAGAATTTTCACATCTTCAAAATGAAGTCCTGTTGTCGGTTCATCAAGAATGTAAAGTGTTTTACCTGTACTAACTTTACTTAGCTCGGTAGCAAGTTTAACTCTTTGAGCTTCTCCGCCGGAAAGTGTGGTTGCCTGTTGACCGAGTCGAATATATCCTAACCCGACATCGTGAATAGCTTGTAATTTTCTTTTAATTCTTGGAAGATCTTTAAAAAATTCAAGAGCTTCATCAATCCGCATTTCAAGAACATCGGAAATTGATTTTGTTTTATAAAGAACCTGCAAAGTTTCACGATTGTATCTTCTACCTTTGCAAACATCACACAACACATAAACATCGGGAAGAAAATTCATTTCAATTTTCTTTAATCCGTCACCTTTACATTCTTCACATCTTCCACCTACAACATTAAAGCTGAATCTTCCTGTAGCATAGCCGCGCATTTTCGATTCAGGCAATTGCGAATAAAGATCGCGAATGAATGTGAATAGTCCTGTATATGTTGCAGGATTTGATCTTGGTGTTCTTCCAATTGGTGATTGATCAATTTCAATCACTTTATCAATATGTTCGACACCTTCAATTGATTCATAAGGAAGCGGAACAACTTTAGAGCCGTAAAACTTTCTCATTAAAATTTTAACAAGTGTTTCATTAACTAAAGTTGATTTACCTGAGCCACTAACTCCTGTAATTAAAGTTAAAGTTCCTAAAGGAATTTTCAACTCAACTTTTTTAAGATTATTTCCACTTGCACCGTTAAGTGTGAGATATTTTCCATTTGGTTTTCTTCGTTCGACGGGCAAAGCAATCTCTTGTTTGTTACGCAAGTATTTAAGCGTAAGTGAATCAAATCCGTTTTTTGAATTAAGAAGTTTTGAGGTTATACCAGAAATACAAACTTTACCGCCGTGTTCACCTGCGGCAGGACCGAGATCAATCATATAGTCTGAACTTTCTATAGTTTCTCTGTCATGCTCAACGACAATAATTGTATTTCCTAAATCTCTAAGATTTTTTAATGACTTTATAAGTTTTTTATTATCGCTCTGATGAAGACCGATTGAAGGTTCATCAAGAACATATAAAACTCCGGCTAATTGAGTACCGATTTGTGTTGCTAATCTTATTCGTTGTGATTCGCCGCCGGATAATGTTCTGGCAGATCTATTAAGTGTTAAATAATCAAGTCCCACATTCAATAAAAAACTCAGTCGGGTTGTTATTTCTTTAAGAATCGGTTTTGCAATTAATTCGTCTCGACCTTTTAACTTAAGATCAGAAAAAAAATCTGCTGCTCTTTTTATTGAAAGTTCTGTAACCTCTGTAATATTTTTACTTTGAAATTTTACTGAAAGAGATTCTTTCTTCAATCTTCCTCCATTACAGGTAGGACATGTAATTGTGTTCATATACGATTCTACCCACTCTCTTATATTATTTGAAGTGGTAGTATTGTAATAGTTACGAAGATATTGATAGATTCCAGAAAATCTGTGAAGATAGGTTGCAGGTCTTCCACTGCCGTATGTATAGCTGAATGATAACTTTTCTTTGCTTCCGTTAAGCAGAATATCTTTTTGTTCATCAGTCAGGTCTTTCAGCTTCATATCGAAAGTGAATCCATACTTTTCAGCAACTGTAGTAAGTTGATTAAAGAACCAGATGTTTCTTGGTTTTCCAAGCGGAGCAATTCCTTCTTCATTTATGGATTTATTCCAATCCGGAATGATCAGATTTATATCCAGTTCTTTTTTTTCTCCGAGACCTTCACAATCTGTACAGGAACCATAGGGTGAGTTAAATGAAAATGAGTTGGGTGCAAGTTCACGATAACTTATTCCGCATTCAAGGCAGGCAAGGTGGCGACTGAAAACATTGTCTTTTTCTCCATCATCTATAATTACAATACCGTTACCGTAATTGAGTGCAACTTCTATTGATTCGGTTATTCTTGTTCTTGATCTTTCACTTACAGAAATTTTATCAACAGCAATTTCTATATTGTGAATTTTATACCTGTCAACCTGAAATCCTTTAGTAAGTTCAAAATATTCTCCATCAACTCTTACTTTTAGAAATCCATCTGAAGATATCTCATCGAACAATTCTCTGTAATGACCTTTTCTTCCTCTAACAACAGGAGCAAGAATAGAAATCTTTTTACCTGAATTATTCTTAATTACAGTATCAATAATCTGAGCAGAGGATTGCCTGTTAACGGGTTTGCCGCAATTGTAGCAATGAGGAGTTCCTAATCTCGCATAGAGTAATCGAAGATAATCATAAATTTCCGTTACTGTCCCAACGGTAGAACGGGGATTTCCAGATGCAGATCTTTGTTCAATTGAAATTGCCGGACTTAAACCATCAATCATATCAACATCAGGTTTTTCAAGCATATCGAGAAACTGACGGGCATAAGCAGAAAGCGATTCTATATATCTTCTCTGCCCTTCTGCATATATCGTATCAAACGCAAGTGAGGATTTACCTGAACCGGAAAGTCCGGTTATTACCGTGAACGATTCTCTCGGAATTTCTACGTCTATATTCTTTAAATTGTGCTCTCTTGCACCTTTAATAATTATCAGTTCTTTTTCCAATGCTATTCTTACAATTAAAAATTCAAACTCTTATATTAGTCATGCACAAAATGATTGTCAAATAATTTTGTGTTATATAATCCGGAAAGAATTTGTTATGTCGTTACCAGAACAGATAATAACAGTTAAACAGTTCCACGAATTAACCTTTAAAGAAAAAGGGTCAGAATTTATTGCACAGGTTT
>JALHTS010000395.1 GCA_022865965.1 Ignavibacteriaceae bacterium | reverse complement strand
GCTCATTTCTTTTTGTTGGCCATCACCTTTATCTACAAATACGCTTACTTTTTGACCAAGTTTTATTTGTCCCAACTGATCACCATCAATGTATGCGCGTAAAGTCATTTCAGATAAATCTGCAATTTTATAAAGTGCTTTGCCGTTTGAAGTTATTTCATCCTGTTTGGCATAACGGGTCAAAACTGTTCCATCAATTGGGTTTTTAATAATACTTTTATTGATCTGATCCTGAATCTGTTCGACTTGCGCAATCAGCGGAAGCGTTTCACTCTGTATTCCTTGTCTAGTAATTGTTAAGCTTGATTTTGTTGCGTTGTATTGTTTTTGTAAAACTTCAAGCTGTGCATTAATATCATCAAGTTGTTTTGTGGTTGCTGCATTTGATTTTACAAGATTATTAATACGTTTCTGTTCGGTTTCAGCAGTTTCAATTTGCTGTTGTAATGCCGCAAGCTGTGTTGCAATATCCGGCTGTTTGCTTAACACAGCTTTAATAGTTGATTGAAGTTGTTTTTTCTTTAGATATAATTGAGTTGTATCAACCACACCAACAATTTGGTTTTGTTTAAGATTTAATCCTTCATCAACGTTAAATAATACAAGCCTTCCCATTGCTTCTGAAGAAACAATAATTTCTTCTGATTCAAAGGTTCCAGTTGCGTCAAAATTTCCATCGCCATTTGAGCAGGCAAACAAGAAAGTTGTTGCTAAAATAAAAGCGATGTTTAATAATCTGTCTTTCATGTTCATCTCTATTATAAAATTAATTTCCTGTTGTGATTTTGTAATTATACTGAGCTAATAAAAGCTGAGTTGTATGAATTGCTAAATTCTGTTTGGCAGTATCCTCTGCATTTAGTTCCCTGATAAAATCGTTGGATGTGATTACACCATTTTCAAGCTGGGCTTTTGCAGACTCTTTCACAGAAGTTCTGATATCAATTATTTCTTTATCAACCACGATTAACTGTTTTAACTTTTCAATTTCTTGCAATTGTTGCTTTATTGAAATGTTAGTGTTTAACAGAAATGTTTGTTTCTGCACCTCAATATTCTTTTTATTGATCTCATTAATTTCTTTTTCATTTCCATAACTATATAGATTAGATAATGACCAGGTTAGTTTTGCACCCGCTATGTAAAACCAATCAAATTCATTTTGTAACATATTAAGAGTTGGTTTACCATATCCACCTTGAAAGAACAAACTTGCTTTGGGTAGAATCTTAGAGATCGTTAAACCATTTTGACCTTCTATCATATTTCGTTGTGAAGAAAATAGTTTTAACTCTGGGCGATTAATTTCAACTTCCAATAAAATATTATCATTAACCGGCTGCACAAGTTCTGTTGATTCATCCAACTGCTGATTTATTAACAAGCCCAGCATATTTATAAAAGCAATTCGTGATGAAGTTAATTCAATTTCTTTTTGATTTACTTTCAACAACTCAGCTTTCAAAATATCAACATCAGATTTCATTGCAATGCCATTTTCTAAAGCTGCAGTAAGTTTAGATAAGCTGGCGGTCAAATCATTCTTGAGAAAATCAATTTGTTTAAGTTGTTCATTAAGTAAAAGAATTCCAAAATAGATCTGGTTAATTTTTTCTTTTACTTTAAGCAATTCTATTTCAAGTTTTTGATCATCCACATCAGCTATTGAATTTTGTAAACCAGATTGTGAACTCATTATTCCGCCATCATAAATTACTTGCGAAACATCAGCTACAACTTTGTATTGATCCTTGGTAAGTTTATCAATAGCAATCCCTGGAAATGTAATTGGGAGTGCTGTAACATCGGATTGATAAGTTGCCTGTCCGCTAATTGTTATTTGCGGAAAGTATCCGTTCCAGATATTACTAACACTGTAATCTTTACTTTTTGCAATGTACTCCTTCTGCAAAATAAGCGGATAATTTTCTCGAGATTTGTTATAGCATTCTTCAAGAGTAAGTGAAGTTTGCGGTTTAATTAAGCCAGCACTTAATAAAAATATTGGGATGATTAATAATTTTTTCATAACTAAATCTTATTTATTGTTTGATTAAAAACTTTTTTGCCTTTTTCCGTTACAATTCCGCCAATTATTATTTTGAAAGCAAAACGTGCGGCTTCAATAATGGAAAAATTGTTATTCAGAATAAAATCAGGATTCACAATTGTTCGAACCGATACAACCAGCATATTCATTATAATTGATGTCGGATAATCAAGGAATAATCCTTCTTCTTTGCCTTGGTTAATAATCTTGGTAATATTTTCAAACATCATTTTTGTGCGGAAACTATCAATCTCATTCCATATACCTGGAAAATGTCTTTTCATTTCTTCCATTCTTTTGGTGGAAACTTTTTCAGAAGCAGTTGCAAGTATATTAATGAGTTCTGCAAGTTTTTCTATTGCATTTTTATCGCTATTAAGAGCAGGGACAATCTTATTCTTCAAACTATTCATAAAATGCTTGGCAATAGCCATAACAAGATCTTCTTTGGATGGAAAGAATTTGTAAATCGTTTTTTTACTCATTCCAAGTTCTGAAGCAACATCATCCATAGTGGTTTTATAAAAACCTTCTTTGAATAATTTATCTTCTATTTGTTCGATTATTTTATCTTGCACTTTCAATATTCCTTATGGAAACTAAATTCGTTTTTCTGGTTTCCAAACTAAGCAATGGAAACTATAATGTCAATAGTAGTTTCCATAAAAATTAATCTTTTAGCTCAATCGGATATTGATTAAAAAATTGTTAATCGTTAT
>JALHTS010000394.1 GCA_022865965.1 Ignavibacteriaceae bacterium | reverse complement strand
TTTGGAATTTTACCCTTAGGCGATTTACCGGTTTCTTTGCTTAATGATTTCTGAACCTCTTCAAGAATTTCATTACCGATTTTATTAAACATTCTTTGATTAAATCCATGCAAAGACATTAATTCAAATTTATTTTTTGGCTTCTTTCTGGATATTTCTGCTAATATGCTATCGGGACAAATCACTTCCGGTGTTTGTAAAAATCTTTTCGATACTTCCTTTCTGATTTCACGCAATTTATGAAAAAGCTCGAGGTTGCTATCGAAATGTTTTTCTTTTACTGGTTCCTGTAAAATCTCAATTTCATTTTCTTTTTTATCAAGAATATATGTTCTTTTCTTTCCTGTTAAACCAGAAATTTTTCCTTCATTGAACAGACTATTAAGCGCAGATTTAATTTCTGCAACCGAATAATTTGTTAAAGTTGAAAAAGTTGTGAGTCCGGGAAATTCATCTTTTTGAACATTGCCCCTAACAAATGAAATAAGCTCTTTCTCTGAAATCGGGTTATCGTATTCGGCAAATGATTGAAGCAGGATTTCTTTAACATATTCAAGACTGGCGGATGGAAAAGTTTTGCTGCGGTTACAATTGTCGCATTTATTACATCTGTAATTTTCTACATTCTCACTGAAATAATTCAGAATAACTTTAAATCTGCAATCATCTGAATAAACATAGTCAATCATCTTATCAAGTTTTTTCTGACCGTTAAGATAATTCTCATTTATTCTTTTATAATTTAATCTAAGCTCCTCAGACTTCACTCTTGGCTGAGTTAGTCGTACTAAATCTTTAGAATCAAATTCTGTGAATTCGGCAAATCCAAAATTTTCCAATAATGTAAGAGTTTCCTTTAATTCATCAATAGTAAATCCGCTTTCAATAGAAATTTTTGGAGTTGAAAATTTTATTCTCTTTGTGAAAATATCATTTCCAAACTTCTTCAATAAGAAAAGACTGACATCTTTTAGAAGATCGTTGCCTGTTTTTTTAAGAAAATTCTGAAGCTTTTGTATACTAACGATAAATTTAACAGAAGCATTAGATGAATACTCTGATGCTGTTGATATATATTTTGACTCTTCAAGATACTTTAATGATGAATGGATTAATCCCACAGAAATATCCATACCCGAATAATTTTTTATGTAATCAGGATTTATTGAAATTTCTTTATCACTGATATTACCAAGTGCGATTTGTGCATAATCGCATATCGCATCATAAATTTTTTGAATTACCAATTTAGTCGGATAGGAGATTGACAGAAAATAATTATGAATATTTATATCGTTATCATCATGCAAAAGAAATGCAAAAGAATCTTTACCGTCTCTTCCAGCTCTACCAATTTCCTGATAATAATTTTCAATTGTACCGGGGGTGTTGTAGTGAACAATTAGTCTTATATCTTTTTTATCAATTCCCATTCCGAATGCATTAGTAGCTGCTATGACCGGAAGCTTGTCGTTAATAAAGTCATCCTGTATTCTTCTTCGTATTTCTGCGGGCAGACCTGCGTGATAGTATTCGCATTTAACTTTATTGAGTACAAGATACTCTGTTACTTCTTCTGCGCGTTTACGTGATGAAGTGTAAATTATTGCTGGAGTTCCAAATTGCCTGATTAGACTTAGTGTTTTTTCTTTTTTAGTTTTTGTGAGACTCAAACTGATATGAATATTATCACGTTCAAATCCCTTTACAAAAATCCTGGGATTTTTCAATCCTAACTGTTTAACAACATCATCAATAACCTCGGGAGTGGCAGTTGCTGTGAAAGTCGATATTTTTTTGATTTCGATGAAATCAACAAAATCTTTTATCTTTGTATAGCTTGGTCTAAAATGATGACCCCATTCGCTTATGCAATGAGCTTCATCGACAAACAGAAAAGACGGAGATAAATTTTTTATTCTTTCAGCAAGCTGAACATTGCCAAGTTTCTCCGGAGATAGATAAAGCAGTTTAATCCTGCCGTACTGAATATTTTGAAGAACAGATTCTGACTCCTGAAAACTCATTGTGCTATTTATAAAAGCTGCAATTTCCTTTTTCTTGTTTAGTGAATCAACCTGGTCTTTCATCAAAGCAATTAATGGAGAAATTACGATTGAAAAATTATCTGAAATAATTGAAGGTATCTGATAACAAATAGATTTACCTGCACCGGTTGGTAGTACTGCTACAACATTGTTTCCCTTCAGTATTGAATCGATAATTTCTTCCTGTCCAAGTCGGAATGAAGAATAACCGAAAAAGTTGTTTAATATTTCAATCGGTTTCATTAAA
>JALHTS010000393.1 GCA_022865965.1 Ignavibacteriaceae bacterium | reverse complement strand
TAAAAATGAATCCGCAGACAAAAAATAGATTTGCAAGGAAAAACCTGAGGAGAAATAAGTGCTAAAAAATTATTTGATAATTGCGTTAAGAAATATTATCCGCCAAAAAGGATATTCATTCATAAATATAGCGGGTCTGGCATTAGGGATGGCTTGTTGTATCTTTTTACTTTTAAGCGTTTATCATGAACAGAGCTTCGATAAGTTTCATAAGAATTCTAAACAACTATTTAGAGTAGAATTTGATCAAAAATCGCCTCAGGGAAAATATCATAACATTCTTACTCAATATCCTGTAGGTCCTGCGTTAAAAGATAATCTACCTGAAATAAAGAACTTTGCGCGAACGTTTTCGCCGGGAAGTATGCTAATAAAATATGGAGAAAATGTTTTCTATGAAAACACAGTAACGGTAGTAGATCCATCTTTTCTGGAAATGTTTTCATTTCCATTAATAAATGGCAATTCCAAAACTGCACTCAATCATCCATTTTCTATAATACTATCCGAAACGATGGCCGAAAAATACTTTGGCAATGAAAATCCAATGGGAAAAATACTTACCATCAATAGCAAATATGCTTTTTCTGTTTCCGGAGTTATGAAAGACGCTCCACAAAACTCTACATTAAGGCCGGGTATGCTGATTCCTTTTGAATGTCTAAATGATTTATTTAGTATTCCCCAAAACTGGAACACCAGTTTTGCACATACATATGTTCAGTTATCAAACAATAATCAAATTAAAAACGTAAACAAGAAATTAACCGATTTAATAGTTGATATAATTTTTAGCGAAGCACCCTCAAATATTCCACCTGAGGAACTTAAAAGAATCCGTGATACTCAAGCCCCTGATTTTATGCTTATGCCCCTTACTGATATTCATCTTTATGGGTATAGTGGATATGGACAGGTATACGGCGAAATTCAAAGTCTAAAAATATTTTTAGCGCTGGCTTTCTTTATACTATTGATAGCCTGTATCAATTATATGAATTTAGCAACCGCCCGGGCTGCTAGCCGCGCCAAAGAAATTGGGCTTAGAAAAACCATTGGCGCAGATAGAAAACATTTAATAATTCAGTTTTTCGGCGAGTCAATATTGCTGACTTTTATTTCATTTATTATTTCATTGCTTATTGTAATTCTATCGCTTCCATTATTCAACGATTTATTGGAAAAACAATTCACGGTCGGGTCGATATTTAATTCTGAGTTTTTCATTATACTGATTCTGGTGATGCTCGTTGCCGGTATAATTTCGGGCAGCTACCCGGCTTTGTTTTTATCTTCATTCAGCCCAATAAAAGTTTTAAAGGGAAGTCTAAACAGAGGCGCTAAAAGTAATTTCTTTCGCAAGTCTCTTGTTGTTTTTCAGTTTAGCCTTTCAGTTATTTTAGTGATAGGCACTATTGTTGCCTTTCAGCAATTGGAGTTTATGCGTTCAAAAAAGGTTGGATATGAAAAAGATCATTTAGTATACCTTCCATTACGCGGTGAATCAGTAAAATTATATACAGTATTAAAACAGGAGTTTTTAAAAACCTCTAATGTTTTGAATGTAAGCGCAATTAACCAGACACCCACTAACATTAGCAGTAATTCTGACGATGCAAAATGGGATAACAAAGATCCAAACTCGAGGCCGATAATTAGCTTTGGTCAGGTAGATTTTGATTTTGTAGAAACTATGAAAATAGAAATGGTTGAAGGGAGGTCGTTTTCAAATTCATTTTCTACTGATTCAACAAGAGCTTTTCTTGTTAATGAAGAATTTTTAAAAGTAATGGGTACAAAATCTGGGGTTGGAAAAAGAATCAACTTTGTTGGTGTTGATGGTCAAATTGTAGGTGTAATGAAAAATTTTCATTTCACTTCCGCTCAGAGTAAGATTGAACCCATTGCATTAGTATTTTCTAATCAGCCACGATTTGTAGTGATACGCCTGAAAGGGGGAGACATTCCTGCGGCAATTGAAAATGTAAAATCAATATGGCAAAAAATTGCTCCGCTATTTCCTTTTGAATATAAGTTTTTTGATGAGGACTTTGCGGCAATGTATAAATCTGACGAGCAAATGGGAAATATTTTTAAATACGGGGCAGCTTTCGCAATTATAATCGCGTGTCTGGGATTATTTGGATTTGCTTCATTTATGGCGGAAAAGCGAAACAAAGAAATTGGTATTAGAAAAACACTGGGTGCTTCAGTTTCAGGAATAACCGTTCTTCTTTCAAAAGAGTTTGTAAAATGGGTGTTGATTGCAAATGTAATAGCCTGGCCTGTCGCTTACTATTTTATGAATAGATGGCTCCAGGATTATGCCTACCGAATATCAATAGAATGGTGGGTATTTGCTATTGCAACCTTTTCAACAGTTTTGATAGCGGTAATAACGGTAAGTTACCAAGCT
>JALHTS010000392.1 GCA_022865965.1 Ignavibacteriaceae bacterium | reverse complement strand
GCCAAATATGGAGCACCCGGCTTTTGGTTCTTGGCCCTCTCTTTACCACACTATTTGCGCCTGATGTATTTACGCCAAACTCAAGGGGAAGAATCGTTTGTTGAGTCTTTACAAGAACCGCTTGTTAAGTACAAAGAATTTGCCGGAAAAGAAAATGACATTCCAATAATAGATATTGATTCCCCGAACTCAAGAGAAAAAAGTCTTATTTTATATGGGAAAGGTCCGTTTGTACTAAACAGAATTGAGAAAAAAATGGGTAACGAAAAATGGTTGTCTTTTCTCCAAAATCTATATAAGTCTTTTCGTGGGAAGATTTTGACATATACTGAATTTGAAAAATATATTTCTAAATATGATGAGACTGGAAATATTTTAACTTTGCTAAAACAATTAATTACACAAAAAGGAATGGCTGAAGAATAGTATAGTTGTTGTAAAGCCACATAACATCTTTAATCCGCCAGATTTATCAGCCTCCGCCAGATTTATCCGCCTATGGCGGAGGCGGATAAATTTGGTTGAGGCGGACAAGAAAATAATTTAGAACTAAAATACTGTGGTTGTGTTTTCTCGATATTTCGGGATAAGACGCCGTTAGCCAGCATAGAAAAGAGGAAATATGAAAAAGATAATAATACTTCTGTTTATTATGTTAATGCGTATGAACGCTCAAGATTATTTTCCATTAAAGGTTGGAAATAGTTGGACTTACTGCTCAAGCCAAGATACAACTTATAAAAGAACTTACTTAATTAAGGATACAGTGAACATCGTAGGGAAAAAGTGTTTCCTCTATGGCAGACAAGATGATATGGTGAATGACACACTTTGGAAAGATATAAATGGTAATGTTTGGAAACTAAAAAGCGGCATTCTAGTTTTGTGGCTTGATTTTACAAAAGATAGCGGTGCAGTTTATTATTATCCTGCATTTAATTCAGAAGTATTTACTGTAACAGTGCGGAAATATCTGTCCATAGATACATATGTCAAAACTTTTGATAACTGTATAGAACTACTCTTTGACATTCCTGCTGTAATTGATGATGAAGTAATATATATTTTTGCTCCGGATATTGGTTTGATAAAAAAACGAGGAGCTTGGAGTGATGATTTACTGTACTCAGCATATATTAACGATGTTCCAGTAAGCATCGCGGATGATTTGGAAAACATTCCAACGCAATTATCTTTATCACAGAATTTTCCAAATCCATTTAATCCAATAACGAGCATTAGGTATGTGGTTAACCATAGTTCAGAAGTAAAAATAATAGTTTATGATATGTTGGGAAGAGTTGTAAGAGAAATATTAAACGAATACAAACCGGTTGGCACTTACGAAATAAAATTTGATGGTACGCAGTATAGTAGTGGGATTTATTATTACAGATTAGTTAACAATAAAGTTAGCATAACCAAGAAATTCGTTTTGATTAAATAATAGCTGGCTAACCAACCAATCAAGCGGACGCCGTTAGCTCTTATTAATTTTTATTTCGGGAGGTTTAAAATGAAACTTATAATTTCCCTCTTCATCATTTTCATAAATACATCATTGGCTCAGTTATCTATAAGTATTTCTGGTGGATTTGATCCAAAAGAAATATCATTGTATAATCAAACCACAACTGAAGGTTATAATGCATATTGGAATGATGGAATTACATTCGGGATAAATTGCGATTATT
>JALHTS010000391.1 GCA_022865965.1 Ignavibacteriaceae bacterium | reverse complement strand
CTGCTTGCTTAGTACAGCTTTGATAGTTGATTGAAGTTGTTTTTTCTTTAAATATAATTGAGTTGTATCAACTACACCAACAATTTGATTTTGTTTGAGAATTAATCCTTCATCAACGTTAAACATTACGAGCTTTCCCATCGCTTCAGATGAAACAATAATTTCTTCTGATTCAAAAGTTCCGGTTGCGTCAAAATCCCCATCGCCATTTGAGCAGGCGAACAAAAAAGTTGTAGCTAAAATAAAAGCAATGTTTAATAATCTGTTTTTCATGTTCATCTCTATTATAAAATTAATTTCCTGTTGTGATTTTGTAATTATATTGTGCCAGCAATAACTGAATTTTGTGAATTGCCAAATTTTGTATTGCCGTATCTTCTGCATTTAGTTCCCTGATAAAATCGTTGGAGGTGATTACACCATTTTCAAGCTGGGCTTTTGCAGACTCTTTCACAGAAGTTCTGATATCAATTATTTCTTCATCAACAACTATCAAAGCTTTTAACTTATCAATTTCTTGCAAATGCTGTTTTATCGAAATGTTTGTATTCAACAAGAATGTTTGTTTTTGTGCCTCAATATTATTTTTGTTGATCTGATTAATTTCTTTTTCATTTCCATAACTATAAAGATTTGACAACGACCAGGTTAATTTTGCTCCTGTTATATAAAACCAATCAAATTCATTCATCAGCATATTTAAGCTTGGTTTACCATAACCACCTTGAAAGAATAAACTTGCTTTGGGTAGAATCTTAGAGACCGTTAATTCATTTTGACTTTCTATCATATTTTGCTGTAAAGAAAACAGTTTTATTTCAGGACGATTGATTTCAACTTCCGATAAAATATTATAATTAGTTGGCTGCACAAGTTCTGTTGATTCATCCAGCTGCTGATTTATCAATAAGCCCAGCATATCTATAAAAGCAATTCGTGATGAATTTAATTCAATTATTTTTTGATTTACTTTCAACAACTCAGCTTTTAAAATATCAACATCAGATTTCATTGCAGTGCCATTTTCTAAAGCTGCAGTAAGTTTAGATAAGCTGGCGGTCAAATCACTCTTGAGAAAATCAATTTGTTTAAGTTGTTTATCAAGTAAAAGAATTCCAAAATAAATCTGGTTAATTCTTTCTTTTACTTTAAGCAATTCTATTTCAAGTTTTTGATCATCCACATCAGCTATTGATTTTTGTATACCAGATTGCGAACTCATAATCCCGCCATCATAAATTACTTGCGAAACATCAGCTACAACTTTGTATTGATCCTTGGTCAGCTTATCAATAGTAATCCCTGGAAATGTAATAGGAAGTGATGTAACATCGGATTGATAAGTAGCCTGTCCGCTAATTGTTATTTGCGGAAAGTATCCGTTCCATACATTACTTACATTGTAATCTTTACTTTTTGCAATGTACTCCTTCTGCAAAATAAGCGGATAATTTTCGCGCGATTTATTGTAGCATTCTTCAAGAGTAAGTGAAGTTTGCGGTTTAATAAAGCCAACACTTAATAAAAATATTGGGATGATTAGTAATCTTTTCATAACTAAATCTTATTTATTGTTTGATTAAAAACTTTTCTACCTTTTTCTGTAACAATACCACCAATAATAATTTTAAATGCTGAACGTGCAGCCTCAATAATTGAAAAATTATTATTCAGGATAAAATCAGGATTGACAACATTCCTTATAGATGCAACCAAAATATTCATTACAATCGGTGTGGGAAAATCTATAAATAGTCCTTCTGCTTTACCTTGTTCAATTACTTTTGTGATATTTCCGTACATCATCCGTGTTCTGAAACTATCAATTTCATTCCACAAACCTGGAAAGTGTTTTTTCATTTCTTCCATTCTTTTGGTTGAAACTTTTTCTGAAACAGTTGCAAGTATATTAATGAGTTCTGCAAGTTTTTCTATTGCATTTTTATCGCTATTAAGAGCGGGGACAATCTTATTCTTCAGACTATTCATAAAATGCTTGGCAATAGCCATAACAAGATCTTCTTTGGATGGAAAGAATTTGTAAATCGTTTTTTTACTCATTCCAAGTTCTGAAGCAACATCATCCATCGTGGTTTTATAAAAACCTTCTCTAAAAAGTTTATCTTCAATTTGTTCGATTATTTTATCTTGCATTTTCAATATTCCTTATGGAAACTAAATTCGTTTTTCTGGTTTCCAAACTAAGCAATGGAAACTATAATGTCAATAGTAGTTTCCATAAAAATTAATCTTTTAGCTCAATCGGATATTGATTAAAAAATTGTTAATCGTTAT
>JALHTS010000390.1 GCA_022865965.1 Ignavibacteriaceae bacterium | reverse complement strand
TCAATTAAATCATCAACTAATAAAATATCTTTGCCTTCAACTTCACCGATGATATTCATCACTTCTGCTTTATTGTGTGTAAGACGTCTTTTATCAATAACAACAAAGCTGGCATCGAGCATTTTTGAATATGCCCTGGCAACCTTAATTCCGCCAACATCAGGAGAAACTACCGCCAAATTATCTGAGAGCGATGTTACATGATTAATGAAAACTGATGAACCATATAAATGATCAAATGGAATATCAAAGAATCCCTGAATTTGGGATGCATGCAAATCCATTGTCATTACTCTGTCAGCACCAGCCTCTATTATAAGATTAGCCATAAGTTTTGCAGTAATTGAAACTCTTGGCTGATCTTTTCTATCCTGCCTGGAATATCCAAAATAAGGAATAACTGCAGTAATTCTACTAGCTGAAGCTCTTTGGGCTGCATCGAGCATTATCAATAATTCCAATATATTATCAGAGGGAGGATTTGTAGATTGAATGATAAATACTTCTCTGCCTCTGATATTTTCCCCAAATTTAACCCAAATTTCACCGTCACTGAATCTTTTTGACTCTACGGCTCCCAATTCTTTACCAATATTCTTAGCGATTTTTGTTGCTAGTGGAAGATTTGAGCTTCCGGCAAAAATTAAGAAATCGTTCGATGGCATAGGGTTATCTATCCTTAGGTCTATTTAAAAAATAGAGAACAAATATAAGTATTGGGGTAAGTTATGTCAAATAAATACTTTGGGAAGATTCTTAGAAAATTTATTCTGACAAATCAACAAAAACCAAGTATTTTATCATTTTTTGGACTATTTAATCCTTTTTCTTTTTCAATAGAAAAATAATAACGACCAGTAAAACGAGTCCGGATAGAATAAATATCCAGTACGGTGTTTCTTTTAATTTAAAGGGTTTAAAGGTAACGGATATAGTTTTACCTCTTCCAATTTCAGGTAACGTATATGACCAACTTAAATTTTTTCCAATTTGATTAGTAGCGTTATGCGTAACTATATCTCCTCTGAAATCAATATTATAGGTTACAGAATATTTGCTTCCATCTATACCGAATCCGGTTGTAATTGGAGGAATAAATTGAGTGTAAATCTTCTGTCCTGAAGCTCCGTCTTTTAGGGAAAACTCATATTGTGAAAATACTTTAAGTTTGCTGAGTGAATCAACGTGTGTAAAATCGAGATGAATTATAGCATGCAATGTGCTGTCAGTAGTATCGCTTTTTGCTTCAATAAAAGTTACTTTGGTAAAATCAGATGAAAATTCATTTCGTATGGAATCCGGATTGAATATTCCAATGCTTTCTATCACAGGTATATTTTCACTTGAGTGAAAGTTCATCCAATAATTAATTTTCATTTTGCCTGAACCATCAGGATAGATTGTCATATCCTGAATGTAATTTAAACATCCGGAAATAGATAAAATTAAAAGAGAAGATGTTATTAAAAATATTTTTTTCACTGACTTTTTCGAGATAGTTAGAATCTAATAAATTATGTTTGCATCAAATTTATGGAAATTTTAGTTGTAATTCAGTAAGTTTCCAGGCAATTTTTAATAAAGGAAATTAAATGCCAACATATGATTATAAATGTACTGTTTGTTCACATTTTTTTGAAGTGTTTCAACCAATGAGTGCTGAGCCGATTAAGCAGTGTCCAAAATGTAATGGAAAGGTTAAGAGATTAATTGGAGCCGGATTAGAACCGATCTTTAAAGGTAGCGGTTTTTATCAAACAGATTATAAAAGCTCACAAAATTCAAAAACCGTTACCGACAGTGGTAAGGCTAAAACTGATTCTTCAAAGGTTATAAAAAAGGATACAAATACTAGTGCTGCATAAATAATTCTAATCTTTAAAGTATTTAAAACAAAAAAGGATTCCCGTAATAAGGAATCCTTTTTAATTTTCAATAAAATTAAATTTACTTAGAAATCTGCGCCTAAAGAAAAGTAATATCTTGGTGAAGAAAATTTATCAACATTATAAGACCATGCGACATCAAACCTTAAAAGAAAATAAAGCAAATAAAGCCTTGCCCCTACTCCAGTACCCATCAGCAAATCTTTCGAAATAATGCTGCCATCTTCCGTTTTAGAAAAGAACTGAAATTTTTCAGTATTATCCCAGGCAGATCCAACATCAATAAAAGCAACACCAATAATATTGCTAAATAATATTGGTATTGCTCCCGGCACCAAATATTTTATAAACGGAAATCTGAGTTCATAATTCATTAAAGCATACTTTGTACCAATTCTTTCAGCGTAATCATATCCCCTTAAAGGAAGAGCTGCTGTAAGAAAAGCATAATCGGAAACTGATTCTAAAGGAACTTCCGTTGTGGCAAATGATCGGTTTATCCAATTTTCTGTTCCACCGATAAAAAATCTTTGTGCCTTAACTCCGCCTGAATATACTCCTGAAAATCTCATAACGAAAGAATAGTCTGTCCAGAATCTAAAATAATTTCTGTAATCACCCAGAATTGAATAGAAGCTTAATTTGTCACTGCTTATACCAGGATTACCGTAAATATCAAATCGATACCTTGTTCCTTCAATAGGACTTGTATAGCCCCATAAAACATTATCTTTAATGAAGCTTAAAGAAGGGACTAAAAAGTTTGCTTCATCAACAGGTTCGTTAATATTATCCAGATTTTCACTTCTTACATTGAACCAGGTTAAACCGGCTTCAAATCTATAAAAAGTATTAAGCGGAATATTTGCATTTATTGTTGCTCCATAATTTCTAAACCTGAAAAGATCAGCAAACCCGCCTCTTAATAGTCTTACAAATCTTGCAGTGTGAAAACCCTGAATGCCATAATCAATTCTACCCGGTAAATAATAATAAGCTAAGCCAAAATCACTATTCTTCAAATCAATTTGAAGACCGGTAACACCAATCAAACGATGATTTCCAAGCACATCACTAAAGGAAATAATTGTAGTTCCTACCAAACCATAAATTGTATTGTAACCGGCATTTGCATAAACAATGTCAGGTCCAAATGTTATTTTATATTTGTTCACAACAAAGTCACCATTTTCATCAAGATTGTTGGTAGGACTTATAGAATCAAATTCCGCTTGATCCTGTATTAAAGATGAATCTTTTCCTGATCCGAATATGTAATTACTAAAATCACTTTT
>JALHTS010000389.1 GCA_022865965.1 Ignavibacteriaceae bacterium | reverse complement strand
CAATAGCTTCACTTTCTCAAGACATTATTAAGAAAGTTTATACCGACAAAACTATTTATGCTTATGGTGAAACCGTATTCATAACCATTCGTGCAATCAACGAATCATCAATTCCCGACACAATAGTCTTTCCTAATACTTGCGAAGCATATCCTTTTATTGATGATAATGATTACTTAATGACTTTTACAATTGGATGTTATACAGCTATTACCCGAAGAATAATTCCGCCTAAGGATTCAGTTGAATGGATTTATCAATATCCTCCTTCTTCACAATCGGGAAAATTTCTCTCAATTGGTCTTCATAATGTTTATGGTCATTTTCAAGATTATCAAGGGTATTGTGATACAATGGTTGTTTCGAATACTGATACTAGTTATTTCTATGTTAAGCAAGGAATAAGTATGGTGGAAAAAGAGGAAGAGAATAATAGTTTCGTTTTAGAACAGAATTACCCTAATCCTTTCAATCCAATCACAAAAATAAACTACTTTGTTCCACAAATTAGTTTTGTAACATTAAAAATTTTCGATATGCTCGGGAAAGAAATAGCAACATTAGTTAACGAAGAAAAACCTGCAGGAAGTTACGAAGTTGAGTTTAATACTGTAGAGACGTATCGCGATGCGTCTTTACCAAGCGGTGTATACTTTTACAGACTTCAAGCCGGAAATTTTAGCGATACAAGGAAATTAGTTTTGATAAAATAACCGTATAACCTTTTTAATCTTATTAACTATTGAAGCTTATTAAAAATTAAGCTAATTTTCTACTGCGTTTATGTTTTAGGGCGGGAACATTATGCACCACATCCCATTTCTTACCTTACTCTGCGGGGGATGTCTTGATTTGTAGGCTAAACGTAAATTAGGACACTTTTATAAAGATCACCACAGGTTGATATTTATGCACGTTTATTTTCCGAATAATAAAGAATTTGAACTATCATTAAGTAGAATGGAATATTTAAGCACCTGCAGAGTTTATCCCGCTTGTGCGGGACATAAATATAATCTTTATGTCATTTAACGTTCAGCATAAGTAATAGTTATACCGTTTATAAAATACTAAGGGATATGACAATGTATTATAAGTATTGTGTCTCTTGTTTCCCTTTGCAAAATACACTTGAATGAAATTTGAAATAGTAATTATGGAATATAGTATATCAACATTTATTTAGTTTCGGAATACACCCATTATATTTCATTTGGTGATGAAATTATCATTTATATAGGAACTGACTCTTATGAGTCAAAATCTAAAATCATTATTAATTATTAAGGAGGTTTCAAATGATTATCCTTGGTTGGATTTTAATCGTTATAGGTGTCCTTTTTGTTGTAGTGTCCTTTATAGGGGCTTTAACTGATATTTTAAAATCTTCAAGAACAAAAGAAATGCTTCCTGACGCAAAATTACTTGAGGCGTTGTCTAGCATTATAACAGCCATAACAAAACTACTCTCTACAATTTTTACTGGTCCCAAGTGGTTCCTTGTATTTATTCTTGGAGTTATTCTTATTTATATTGGAGCAAGATTACAAGGTGGTTTACCACTATTTTAAGAACACGGTATAACCTGCAACTCAAAGCGACTGCTTTAGACTTTGCGGCATTTGTGTAATTAAAAAGTTGCGTTTTCAAAACTAAGTTTCTCTTTAAGGTAGGTTGTTCCAAGAAACATTTTTATAAATTAAAAAGTAGTTGCAACTATTCTGCATTGTTGTTCTGGGCTGCCGGTTAGCGTCAACGCCGTTAGTTTGCGTTAATAAGTGGAGTTGGTATGTTAAATAAAACTATCCTTTCACTCTTATTCATATTCTTTTGTTTATTAAATATGGTTTATGCTCAAGAGATTAATTGGTTTGCCAATTCAACTATAAATGCCGTAACCCTCATTCAAAAAAAAGTGCAAAATACATTCGTAAATCATGGTGTTGGAATATTGTTTAGTCCTACTAATAATAATCGAGCTATAATTGCAACGTGTGAACATCTTACAAGAGGAAAAGAATTTTATGTGGTTGTCGACGCAGATACAAATTTCTTAAAAATAATGGCTAACATTCATAAATCTTACTTAATTATAAATGAAACTACCTGGGAAATTGATGGGAATCAACTTAAGACTAAGATTACTTTAATAAAAGATTCTACTTATGTAACTCACCCAGATACTTCTTTAGATATAGCTGCTTTCCCTATTGATCTGAGTTCATATGTACGACTACATGATAGCACTAAAATTCTTTGTACTGAAACTACATTTGTTGGGACCAGAAATATTGGTAACAAAAAAATGATTCGGTTGGGTGAAGATGTTTATTTCGTTGGTTTCCCATTTGGAATCGGGACTCAATTTACACTTGAACCATTAGTAAGATCTGGCATTGTATCATGGGTATCAGAAAAGAGCAAAGTGTATTTACTCGACGCATTTTCTTATGGTGGAAATAGTGGTAGTCCGATTTTTACGAAGATGAGTTCTTTAAGTGAAGAAAGGAACAAACCATTTTTAATTGGTATGGTAATTGGTCATCTAGGAATTGAAAATGAAAATTTTGGACTTGCACGATGTGTATCCATTGAAGATATAATTACCGTTGTTGAAAAAGCAAAAAAACTAAAATGAGTTATGATGAATAAGCAAACTAACATCTTTAATAAGTAAAAAGTCCCGCCAAGGGCGGACAGGCAAGAGGATATAATAGTACCAAGCAAATAATAATTTGCCTGTCTGCCGACAAGGCAGGCATAAAAAATCCTGGCAAATCAGCTGGTCGCTGCTCTTTTTCCCTCTAAAGCTTTACATTTTTTAAAATCATTTCCTCAATTTCTTTTCCTGTGGACAAATGACATTTTATATTCATATTGGCCTGCCTTAAATAAGCAATTCTTTATTAAATTTGTTCATCAATTATTAGAAAACCGGAATTATGTTAAAACTTAAATTTATTTTATTTGCTCTTATTCTTTTTTTATCAACCGCTTTCGCACAGGAAGAAAACAGTGCAGTAGAAATATTTCTGATTGATGCTTTCGCAACTCCGGAATTACCTCACACTTTTGTATTATCGTTCTTTACAAGCGAGGCTGCAATTGCAAAAGTAATTCTTGAAAACAAATATGAATATGAAGTCTCAAGTGAATTTTCGGAAATGCATAACATAAGTATTGATTTATCAAGTCTTAAATTTGAAAATAAAACTGTAAAATTTGTAATTGAATATGCTGATAGTCTTGGAAATAAATACAGTAATGATGAATATGATTTTGATCTTCCGTTCGAGCCAAAAATTAAATCGGGTTCATCGCTGTTAACATTTTGTCTTTTCGGCGGAATGATTTTCGCATTGCCAGCACCGGGTTATGTTCACAATAAAGGCGAAGATTATTTCAGCCTTACAAAGGAAATTCCGGTTCTTTCTTTCAGATCAAGAAGTTTTAATTATCCTTCCGGTTACATATCAATTGAATATACTTACATATTCAATGCAGAAAGCAAAAGCTTTTTCAGAGCAGGTTACAAGAAGATCTATGAAACCCGTTTCCTCAAGTACATCTCGCCCGGAATAAGTGCCTATACAGATTTTAATGGACGAAACGGTCTTGCACCTGAAATATCCGTTGGCTGGTTTACACTTTTTAACGATTCCTTTACGTTCTATACAAGGTATCGTTTTAATTTCAGACCTGGTGATTTATCGGTCAATTTTCATGAGTTTAATTTAGGACTTTACTCAAGATTTTTCTCACTCTATCTTAACTAAAAGTTTCTTAACAAGTTTGGAATGTTTTTACGCAATTTTGTGTTTATCTGTGCATGCGGAAAGATTATCGGAAAATGAAATTTTTAGTTTACAGCATATCAGTATTTGTTTTATTTCAAATTCAATTATTTTCTCAGACGGGAAGTATTAAAGGAAAAATTACGGATGGTAAAAATCCTGTTCCGTTTGTCAATGTTATTTTCCTTAATACTGCTCTTGGTGCAGGAAGTGAACAGGATGGAACATACCAGCTAAAAAATATTCCCGTTGGTGAATATGAAGTTAAATTCAGTGCAATTGGTTATGAAACAAAATATTTTAATGTTGTAATATCCGAAGGAAAAATTGTAGAGCTAGATGTTGTTTTAAATTCAGTTGCAATTCAGGTGCAGGATGTTGAAATAACAGGTCTGCGCCAGCAGAAACAGAGTGATACGAGAACAAGCCTGATAGACTTAAATCCACGCGATGCGAAAATTCTTCCCGGCGCCGTTGAAGATGTTTTAAGAACACTTCAATCGCTTCCCGGTGTTCTTGCTCCGAATGATTTTTCTTCGCAGCTTATAGTGCGCGGCAGTGGACCCGATCAAAATTTAATCATTATGGATGATGTTGAAGTATTCAATCCATATCGTTTGTACGGTGTAATTAGTATGTTTAATCCTGATGCTGTTTCTGATGTCACTCTTATCTCCGGCGGATTTCCTGCAAAGTATGGCGACAGATTATCCGCAGTGCTCGATGTTACTAATCGTGAAGGTGATGTAAATAAAAATCTTACCGGAAGTTTAAATGCCTCAATCGTAGATGCAAATCTTGTGCTGGAAGGAAAAAATCCTTTTGATATTAAAGGAAGCTGGCTGTTTAATTCCAGAAGAACTTATTACGATCTTATCATCGAACCGTTTGTAAAAAGTGCAGGACTTGTTGATGAAAGCACGTCCTTTCCGAATTTTTATGACATACAAGGCAAATTAGTTTTTGGTCCATTTGATGGTCATAAATTTCTTATCAACGGAATTTATTCGCGCGATGGCGTGAATGTAATTAGCGGGGAAGATAGAAAGACTCCCGACAGTGTTGGTATTTTTAATATTACCAGAAATGATATTATCTCCGGTGCCTGGCATTATGTTCCGAATGAAAGATTGTTTAATAAATTTGTTGTATCGTGGTATGGAAACAGCGGCGATACTGATTTTGATTCTCAGATTCTCGATCCTTCTCTTAACAGAAGTGATTTTGAAGATGTTCTGCCGGATACACTCAGACCTTACTTACTGGGCTTTAATTTTGAAGGCGAATTTAATTACAAAAAAGTTTCATTTGATGACAAGTTAACGTACTTCTGGAAAGATAATGTTTTTGAAGCAGGAGCAGGGTATGATATTATGGAAACGGAGCAGAATTTTAATTTTGATCTTGATCCTCAACTCATGGCTATAATAGCGGCTAATCCGCAGGTAAGATCTTCGATAGATGATTTAAAGGATTTAAGAAAGTATAACCGTTTCAGAGCTTATGCTCAGAAT
>JALHTS010000388.1 GCA_022865965.1 Ignavibacteriaceae bacterium | reverse complement strand
TCGCAAGGAAGTACGCTAAATTGGTTTGATAGAAGACAAGATCTTTATGAAGTTGTTCTTAAAAAACAATAAATTATATCGTGCTAAATTTTAAAGTTATAATTAAACAATGATTCTCCTATGCAAGAATTTCTAAAAAATTATTTAGGTCTTTCCCCGGATCTTCAATACAAGATTATAGTATCAGTCATCGTCATTATTGTAATTTTGATAATTCAGCGGCTTCTTAAAAAGTTATTTATTCATAGAATTGTAGATTTAAAAGTACGCTACCAATGGCAGAAGATATCATTGTATCTGGCAGTTTTTCTGATAATCATCTTTTTGTTGAATGTTTGGTTAAAGCTTTTCGGTTCGATGGGAACTTTTTTGGGTTTGCTATCTGCAGGTATTGCAATTGCTCTCAAAGATCCATTGGTGAACATGGTTTCTTGGGCATTCATATTGATTCGTCAGCCTTTCAAAGTTGGGGATAGAATACAAATAGGGAAAGTGGCAGGAGATATAATTGATATCAGACTCTTCCAGTTCTCGATAATGGAAATAGGCAACTGGGTTGATGCAGAACAAAGCACCGGCAGAATAATACATATTCCTAACGGTATAGTTTTTACTGAGCCACAAGCTAATTACAATGCTGAATTTCAATACATCTGGAATGAGATTCCAGTTTTGGTAACATTTGAAAGTGATTGGAAAAAAGCAAAGAAGATATTAGCTGATATCGTAAATCATCACGGCATATTATTAAGTACGGAAGCAGAAAAACAAATTAAAGAGGCTGCGAAAAGATTTTTAATATTTTACAATAAACTGACACCAATTGTTTATACTTCAGTAAAAGACAGCGGAGTAATGCTGACAATGCGATATATGTGTGATCCAAGAGAAAGAAGATCAATTGAAGAAAAAATTTGGGAAGATATACTTAACAAATTTGCAGAATGTGACGATATTGATTTCGCCTATCCAACACAGAGGTTTTATAATAATTCTACTGAGGGTAAAAAAGATCTACAACCAGACAAAAAATAAAGTATTAGGAAATAATGGTTTATGAAAGAAAATTTTATGGAAGTAAGGCAAGTTGTCGATTCATTAGTTAAACTAAAATTCTTACCTGTCCTAAAAAATCAAATAAAATTACAACGCGAATTTATTGATAAAAGCAGAAATTTATTAATACAACTACAGCAGGCTTCGGAAACTGATTTAAGTTCAGATAAAACGACTTACTTAGAAAATGTACTAACTGTAAATAAAAAAATTGAAAAGCTGATTACTCCATATTTTGAACTTGGTAATAGGACAAGTTTACAAGAGTCATTTCCGGATTTTTATATTGCTCTAGAGAAATTTATTACAGAATCTGACAAAAGGGTAATTGAATTCCAGGATCCTGAAAGATTTGTAAAAAAACAGACTGATAAACTTCACATAAAAATTCGTAAACCGGTTAAGAAATTCTTTTACAAAATCTCAAATATCCCAATCTCAATCAGCAATTTGTTTAGAAAATTATTTCGCAAACCTATTAAAGAAAAGAAAGTCTGGAAGCAATTTGTTTTATTAAAAAACTTGCGACAATACCATCTATATAATAATTTATCTCTTAAACTTATTGAAATCACACGTAAATTATTTCAGCTGAGAAGCAGTACAGCTAAAGAATTATGGAGCGTATATGAATCGCTTGATGAAAATATTAATCAAAAACATTATCCTTCTGGTGATAATAATTCTTTAGATAAAATTAATGAATTAAATATTCAACAAAAGATTAGTGAATTACTTGTACGGCTAAATCAGTTTGAAGAATCTTTGATCAATGAGATTGACAACTCATTTGAACCTGTTTTTGCAGCATATGAAGCCGATTATTTAACAGCAGGAACTATTGAAAATCCGGGATGGAAATTAAGAAAAGGTGTTCTAAAGAGAAAAAACAAACAAATTTCAGAGAGCGCTTCAAGAGTTTTCAATGGCTGGAAAAATAATTTTACATCCCTCGGTGATGATTGGGAGATGAATAATGAGCTTTATCAAATAAGATACAACACTTTAATTCAGCTTGATAAATATAGTTCTGTTTTCAAATCTGGTATTGAAAAAAATCTAATCCCTCGATCAAATGAATTAGCTTCTTTTATAAAGAAATTAAATACGGAATTAGATTTATCCAAAAATAAAAATGATCTTTTAAATTCATATAGAGAAACTAAAAGTCAAATAAATCAAGAATTAACAAACAAACTTATTCCGGAAATCACTGCCATTATTTTAGATCAGAATCTCACCGGTATAGTGGCCGAGTTTGACAATCTAATAAGAGAGGAGATTAATAATGTCAAACAAAAGAGAGTGTTGGTTAAGACTGATGAATATGATAAAGAAATAAAAGATTCAGAAATAAATATATTTTCTCCACGAGAGATTCTTGAGTATTCTACAGCCCCCAAATTTTTTAGTGCAACCGGAAAATTAAGAACATTCATTAACTCTCAGGTCCAACAAATTCAGAACGAATTAGCTGAGATTGACCACATATCTGATTTTAATGTTGAGTCGGCTTTAAATTTACTCGAATCCGAAAATGACACTGAGAAATCTAAAACTATTGCCTTAGAAGGATTGGATCGTGCTGTTAAAAAAATAGTCGAAATTAAAAATAAATTTGACAACCTATCAATTATATTTGATAGTGAACTGAGTTCTGCAACCTCTGAATTTAATTCTGATTTAAAAAGCTTAACTGAAACCGAAAAGATTTTTAATATAAAGCTAACCCTCGCTAAGGCAAAAGCTATAAAAAGATCTAAGCATGTTAGAGAAAAAATTGTACAAAATATTAAAAATGCTCTGCCGCAACTTTTATCATTAGCGCAAAAAGGGTTAAGAAAAACTTCAGAATCTTATCAAAAAATTCGGGAACTAATTGGTCTCGCTCCTGCCGCAAAAGTAATTGCCAGCGAAGTTTCTGACTATCTTGCCGAAACTCAATTAGCAATTCACAGGCTTCCGTTTGTCTACCAAAGATTATTTGAAGTTAAACCGCTAAATGATGCCAGGTTCTTTTTTGGCAGAGAACCTGAGTTAAGCAAACTGAATAAGGCATTAACAAATTGGCAAAAAGAAAAATTTGCATCAACAATAATAGTCGGCGAAAAAGGAAGTGGTTCAACCTCGCTAATAAATTATTTTCTTGCAAATAATGCAGATCCATATGATATCATCAGATCTTCCGTATTAGAACCTATTCCAGATCTGGATTCGTTTTTTAAGTTATTGTCCGGAATATTAAAAGTACCAAAGTTCAACTCAATAGAAGAAATAATTGAATACCTGAACAAGCTGCCCGCTAAAAAAGTTATTATTTTAGAAAATCTTCAGCGGTTGTTCCTTCGCAAAGTAGATGGGTTTTATGTACTAAAAGCATTTTTTGAAATTATATCAAAAACCAATAAGAATATCTTCTGGATTTCCACCTGTACAATTTATGGATGGGTTTATCTTGATAAAACTATTCATGCATTTGATTATTTCGGTTATGTAATAAACCTTACAAAGCTTGACGAAGATCAAATTACAAACCTTGTCTCAAAACGACATCGGGTTAGCGGTTATAATATTGAATATGAGGCAGATCAAAGTATATTAAAATCAAAATCATTTAAGAAACTCACTGAGGAAGAAAAACAACCATATCTTATGAAGAAATATTTTATAGAGCTAAATAATTTTGCTCAAGGGAATATTAGCCTTGCACTAATTTTCTGGTTGCGTTCTGCAAAAGAAATTGTTGATGATGAAATTAAAATTGGTTCACCGCCTGATCTGGATTATTCATTCTTAGCTAACCTTTCGAGTGATAAAATTTTTACTCTAAGTGCTTTATTGCTTCATGATGGTTTACACGAAGAGGATCATTCAGAGATATTTAGTGTACCATTAAACAAATCCAGATTGCTTTTTTTATTGTTGCATGATGACGGAATCATAGTTAAACAGAATGATTTATATATAGTAAATCCTCTTTTATTCAGGCAAATAGTCAGTCTATTGAAATCAAAAAATATAATACATTAAAATTATGCGAAACTTAAAAACAATAACGATTTTACTTGTTTGTTCTTTTTTACTTTTTAGTAAAAGCATTCAGCCGCAAACTGATTCACTAAACAAAACTCTTCAAAAAGATACTGTATCTCAAACAACCTTGAATGTGCAGGTTACAAAAACAGAAAAAACAAAAGCGGATAACAAAATCAATTTAACACCGCCATCTATTGAGGATATCATTTCAGTTGGAAAAATTTTCTGGGCAATTGTGTTCTTTATTGTTGGCGCCTTTATTATAAAATTTATTACCAAAATTCTTGACCTGTTTGCCGAGAAAAGTACTAATTACCGAATTACAATCAAGGGTTTTATACCAGTTATCCGAATCCTTGGCTGGGCTTTTATTTTTTATTTAATTATTAACGGCATTTTTAGCCCGCCTGCTGAAACATTAATTGCTATTCTCGCTTCTTTGGGTATTGCAGTAGGTTTTGCCTCTCAGGATATATTTAAAAATATTTTCGGCGGAATAATGATAATATTTGATCGTCCTTTTCAGATTGGAGATAAAATTGAAATTGATAGTCATTATGGTGAAGTAATAAAGATTGGCTTGCGCTCAACTCGGATCGTAACACCTGATGATTCCGTTGTTACAATACCGAACGGTGATCTGATGAGTAAATCAGTTTCAAATTCCAATTCGGGAGAACCTAATTGCCAAGTTGTTGCCGAATTGTATCTGCCTATAAATGTTGATGCCGAAAAAGTAAGACAAATCGCATTGGAAGCCGCACAGGTCTCGAGATATGTTTATTTGAACAAACCTATAGTTGTTCTCTTTTTTAATGAAGTAAAAGAAGATAGATCTTACTTGAAAATGAGACTAAAAGCTTATGTGATGGATATTCGATATGAATTTACTTTTAAAAGTGATATGACAGAAATAGTTATGCGTGAATTAATAAAAAAGGAAATAATCAAGCCAGAACAGATGAGTTAGGCTAATATCTATTTACTAAATCAAGCTTAGATTGATGAGAAAATAAATATTAAGATCTATTATTGCTCTAAAGCGTTGATAAATATATGCATCCAAAAAATTTATAATAATATTCAGAGGTAAAAGAAAAAATTATAATACCCTGATATAAGTCTTAACTATCTTTTATTTTTTATCAACAATATTTAAAAAGTTATTTACCGAAGATTTACCGCTAAACACTGTGATAGCAATAAGTATTATTCCCAACGTTATCATTATAGTTGTAAACCCAATAATTACAATCTGAGGTGCAATATCTATCTCAACCAGAGCCATTGATGAGAAAAATAGAATTGCAACAAATTTTACAAAGCGGGAAATAATTGAGTAGTGAGGTAAATTTTCTTTAAGCAGTGCATTATAAACACTGTTTGATACCCGCGCGGCAATAATCCAACCCAATCCCATAATTAAAAGTGCAATAATTAATTTTGGTATAAAAACTACACCTTGCTGAATTAATACTGAGAGTACTGTGAGTTTCATCGCATCCAGAGCCGAGTTGAGGAATATTAGAAACACAATAAAAAACACTACATTCCCTATCATGTTAAATACAGCATATCTAATATCAGCTTTAGAAAGCGCTCTCCTCCATTGCATTCTCATAAAAAGTTTTTCAAATCTAAGAACAACCAGCAATTGAATAGTTATTCTTTTAGCAAGCCAACCAACAAGCCATCCAATTAATAACAAAATAAATCCTGCTAACAGGCTTGGCAAATAATTGATTATTTGAGTGCCAAAGTCCAGAAACGGACTTTCTAAATTCTTATCCATTTTCAACTCCTATTTGCTTAGGTGATTTTAATAAAAGTTTCCATAGAGGTTCTCTTTCCTCGTACTCTTTTACCCAAAGAACCGGACAAGAGGATTGTTCTGTTATTTCTTGGGCAAGTGATCGCCCGAGCAATAATTCAAGAAAATCTCCCGTCTTGCCACCCATTAACATAAGATCAACTTTACTTGATTGATCTACAATTGCTTTAACGATATCAGCATCTTTAATAATAATAATTTCTGCATCGAGTGAATTTTGCTTAATTAGTTCTTTTACTTTTAATTCCCTTTCTTCTCTTTCCTGCTTTGATGTTTCTGGATCGTAGACAAGCAGGATTTTAAGTTTACAATTAAAGTAATTAATTAACGCAGGTGCGATTTCGGTTGCCAATATTGCATGGATATCAATCGTAAACGGTATTAAAATGGTTTTTATATTTTCCTTTTCAAATCTGCCATGAAGAACGGCAACCTCTCCGGGAAACTTATGAATAACACTATCGATAACTGATGAAAAAAATCTTTCAAGAAAATCAGGATTTTTTTGTCGTCCAACTACAATAAAATTACATTCTTCTTCTTCTGCGGTGTTTACAATTCCCTGAGAAATTCTATGAGATACATTTAAAATCGACCTAGCTGGAATACCCGCTTCCTCAGCAATTTCATTGGCAGTATCAAAAAGCGGCTTAGCCTTTTCTCTATCACCTAACTCTGTTACTAAAGGACTTTTCTCCCGAACTTCATTAATATTCAAAAACAGAATTTCGGCATTTGATTTTTTAGCAACTGCAATTGCAATATGTGTAAGGCTAGCAACTGATTTCTTGTTTGCTAGGGGGAGCAATACCCTATATTCTTTCCGTTCAAGTCTTTCTAAAGATTTTACTTTTCTTACATGCTCAATTTCTCTATCCGCAGCATAAAATTTATAAGTAATTAATCCTACACTTACCCAAACTATTGTAACTATCCAAGCCGTAGGGCTGTAATTAAACATGTATATGGCAAGGAATAATAACAATAGAATTCCTACAATAGATAAGTAAGGAAATAACGGCGTAACAAAACCGCGATCTAAATCCGGTCTTTTCTTCCTTAATCGAATTAGAGTAATGTTAACCTGAAGGAATAATAAAAGGAACATAAGATCAGCAGCACTTGCAACATCTTCAATCGGCAAAGAGATAGCCATAATTACAACAATGATTAACGAAAAGATAATTGAAAGGTGCGGAGTAAAATTTTTCTTATGAACTTTACTAAATAATGTTGGGAAATTCCTGTCTCTCCCCATTGCAAATGCTACGCGGGAAGATGAAAAAATTGTTGCATTTAGAGCAGACATTGTAGAAATGATACCACCGACAAGAAGCATAATTCCACCACCGACAAAAAATGTCTTTGCAACTTCAACAAGCGCAGTTTCTTTGTGTGATGCCAAATAATCCCAGGGCGTTATACCGCCTTCTGGTTTCACTGCTCCTAAGGCAGTAACAGAAATTAGAAGATAAATTGGAACTACGATTAAGAGTGAAAGGAAGACAGCTCTCGGAATATTCTTCTTAGGGTTTTTAATTTCTTCAGAACATTGTGATATAACTTCAAATCCCTGGAATGCAATAAATGTTAATCCCATCGCTTTAAAAACTCCTCCCCAGCCATTGGGAAGAAAAGGAGTAAAAGCATCCTGCCAATCAGGTAGATGGAAAACCAAATTTAAACCAAAGCCTATGAATATAAATAGTATAATAATTTTGGCAATAGTTACTATGTTTCCCACTTTACCTGTTTCAGAAGCTCCGCGAAAATTAACATAAGCGAAAACAACTGCTGTAACAGCTGCAAGAATTTTTTGAGGTGAAAAAAATCCCCAGTGAGGCATAACGATATTGAATTCACGAAGAACTAAATCAAAATAAGCTCCAAATCCTAACGCGTAAAGACTGCACGCAACAGCATGCGCAAACCAGCTCATCCAGCCGGAAATAAATCCATTCCATTTTGGCAGACCTTCTTTAACCCAAAGATAGCCGCCACCAGCATCATGATAGCAGGACCCAAGCTCAGCATAAGCGAATGCTGTAAGGAGAGCAACAAGTCCATTAAGAGAGAATACAATTATTAATCCCGGACCCGCTACTCCGGCTGCGATGCCAGTAAGAACAAAAATTCCGGCACCAATCATTGCACCAACACCGATAAGAGTTGCATCCATCAAGCCCATCTCTCGGCTAAGATGAACTTCAGTGTCAAATTTTTTCATATAAATGTCTCTGCTTGTGATAAAACAAGTATAGAACAATTATCAAATAAATTTAGAGGGAATTGTTGAATCTTAAATTTATTTTAATGTTATTATACACAAAACAATAAACTTCTTCAATTAAAATATTCGTTTATTATTTTAGACTCTAAGAACCTTGTGGATAGTTCTGTTGGGATTGAATCACCCCAAATTAAAAATATTACTACCTAAAGAATATAAAATTAATCCTGTGCCGGCTTTCCATAACTTATCCACTCTTCTTTTGATGGACCATAAATTCCGGGAACTTTAAGTCCGTTTAATCTCATTACCACAGTAAGCTGCGCACGATGGTGAATTTGATGTGAGATAATTATTGCAAGCGTCATTCCCCTTTTCCATTTTTCACTAAACATATCATCTTCCAGATTAAGAGTTTCATCATTCCACTTTGCCTTGATCTCCGTAATAATATTTTCAGACACTTCTTTGTAGGCACTAACAATTTCTTTTGCAGTTGCAGGAACTGGAGAATCTTCATCCACTGTTTTAAATATCAATCCGGTACGATGCGCCATTTGTACAACCGACGTTGTCATATGCCATGCAAGTCTTCCTGCTGTTCTAACATTATCATTAACTTTTTTTTTAAAGACTCATCTGTAAGATTGTTAAATATTTTAAGCGTAGATTCAGACTCGTAAGTCCAATCCTTTATAAAGTCTTCTAATTTGCGATACAAAATATTTACTCTGTTCTTGTGTCACACTTCGACAGGTTCAGCGTAACAAATTATTTTGTGTATTCAAATGTCATCCTGAGCCTGTCGAAGGATGACATTAATCTTCTATTTGCTTTTTTGATTCGATAACTCAACTAACAAATCAAAGTTTCCTTCCATCAATGCTTCTTTCTTTTTTCTACTCCAACCTTTTATTTGCTTCTCAACTTTGATTGCCTGATTTATATCAGAGAATCTTTCCGAATAAACTAATCTTACGGGTAATCTACTTGATGTATAACCCTTTATAACTCCATTTTGATGTTCACCAATTCTTCTTTCCAAATCATTTGTTACCCCGGTATAATAACTATCATCAGAGCATTTTAATATGTAAACAAAGTAATCTATCATTTAATTATAGGTCACACTTCGACAAGCTCAGTGTGACAAATTGTTTTGAGCTTTCAAATGTCATCCTGAGCTTGTCGAAGGATGACAAAGGTTAAACCTAATTCAAATTATTTAAAATCTCCTTAAGTTTGCCAATATTTTCCTGCCAATCTTTTTGCTTGGCTCTTTCCTTTTCGACAACTTCTGCAGCAGCGTTGGCAACAAATTTTTCATTGGAAAGCTTCTTTTCAATTCCTGCAAGTGAGCCTTCAAGCCGGGTTATTTCTTTTTGCATTCTCTGTCGTTCAACTTCAAGGTCAATTAGTCCTTCAAGAGGAATAAATATTTCACAATTACTTAAAACTGCCGATACACTGGCTTTTGGTTTTTGAATATTCGAATCAACTTTTATGTCTTCAACTTTTGCGAGCTTTTTAATGTACTCAATCTGATAGTATTTTACCGATGAAGATTTTATCATTGCATTAACTTTTTTAGATGGTGCAATATTCATCTCGCCGCGGATGTTTCTTATTGCGGTGATTATATCTTTTACAAAATCCATTTCTTTTTCGGCAGATTCATTTATCATCTTTTCATCTGCTTTTGGAAAAACCGAAGTTGAGATACTTTCACCCTCTTTGCGTTCGTTGGTTAACTGCCATAATTCTTCCGTTATAAAAGGCATAAAAGGATGAAGCATTTTTAACGCATCTTCAAATATGGAAATAGCACGTGTGAGAACTGCTGATTTAATTTCTTCATTATCTCCATATAATCTGTTTTTAATCATCTCAACATACCAGTCGCAGTAATCATTCCATATAAACGAGTAAACAAGTTTGATTGTATTGTTCACCTCAAATTCATCCATTGCTTTGTTGAACTGAATAAGGGTCTTGTTCAATCGCGAGATTATCCATTCATCGGCAAAATCTTTATGCTTATCTAAGAGTGATTTATCTAATTGAATATTTTCACGACCTGCCTGCCGGTCAGGCAGGTTCATTAACAAAAATCTTCCGGCATTCCATATCTTGTTTGCAAAATTTCTTCCAAGCTCGCATTTATCTGTGCTGAAAAGAACATCCTGTCCAAGCGGTGCAAGATAGATAACCGTGAACCGCAAAGCATCGGCACCATAATCTTTAATAACGACGAGAGGATTGGGGGAGTTGCCGAGCGACTTACTCATTTTTCTTCCCTGCACATCACGAATAATGCTTGTAAAGTAAACATCGCTGAAAGGAATATCCTTCCTAAAATGCATTCCTGCCATAATCATTCTTGCAACCCAGAAGAAAATTATATCAGGGGCTGTTACAAGTGTGTTTGTTGGATAATAATATTTTCTTTCCTCTTCTGTTCTGAAAATTGCATGCGCCCACAACCAGCTTGATGCCCACGTATCAAGCACATCTTCGTCCTGCGTCCAATTTTCGGTGTCTTGCGGAGGATTTACATCACAATAAATTTCGTTGGTTTGTTTGTTATACCAAACTGGAATTCGATGCCCCCACCAAAGCTGGCGTGAGATACACCAATCTCTAATATTTTCCATCCAGTGAGAATAAGTTTTTTCCCAGTGCTTCGGATAAAATCTTATTCGACCACTCTTAACAGCATTAATTGCTGGAGTAACAAGATCATCTCCGCCAGAGGCGGATCCGCCTTCGGCGGACATTTTCATAAACCATTGTTCAGATAAATAAGGTTCGATAGGAACGTTGCCGCGTTCAGAGTAACCAACCTTATTCTGATAATCTTCAATCTTATGCATCAATCCAAGTTCTTCAAACTTTGCAATTACTTTTTTACGAACTTCAAAACGATCTTGTCCGCGCAGCCATTTAGGCACATTACTATTTGTCGTTGCGGCGTCATTAAAAATATTTATGAACTCAAGTTTGTGACGCATTCCCATATTATAATCATTAACATCGTGAGCGGGAGTAACCTTGACTGCACCCGTACCGAATTCCATATCAACATATTCATCTGCAAAAATTGGAATTTCTCTTTCTGCAATAGGAAGTTTTACTTTCTTTCCTATTAAATGTTTATAACGATCATCATTAGGATTAACAGCAACGCCTGTATCGCCAAGCATTGTTTCCGGTCGTGTAGTTGCAACAACAATATACTCATCACTACCAACAACGGGATATTTAAAATACCAAAGCTTTCCATTTACTGTTTTGTAAATAACTTCTTCGTCAGATATGGCAGATTTATTTGCAGGATCCCAGTTAACCATCCTGTAGCCTCGATAAATCTTTCCTTCTTTATAAAGATCAACAAACGCTTTTATTACTTCGTAATAGTATTGATCATCCATTGTGAAGACTTCTCTTCGCCAGTCGCAGCTAACACCAAGTTTTTTTAACTGCTGAATAATTATTCCGCCGTACTCTTTTCTCCATTCTTGGCAGTACTCTAAAAATGCATCACGACCAATTTCATATTTCTTAATACCTTTATCATCTAAAAACTTTGTTACCTTAGTTTCAGTAGCAATTGAAGCGTGATCTGTTCCGGGAACCCAACAGGCATTATAACCCTGCATACGTTTTGTCCGGATGAAAATATCTTGTAACGTGTTGTTAAGGACGTGTCCCATCGTAAGCATACCAGTTATGTTCGGCGGCGGAATTGCAATTGTATATGGCTTTTTTGTTTCATCTATTTCGGAGTGAAAAATTTCATTATCGAGCCAGTATTTATACCATTTATCCTCAACTTGGGCAGGATCGTATGCCTTTGGAATCTCTGAAAAACTTTTTGCGGACATCTATATCTCTATTGGTGAAAATTGAGGTGTAAATATAAGAATTTTTAGCGAGTGCGGAATAAGACCAATAGAACGCTGATAACGCAGATTCAACAGATCCTCATAGATTAAATCTGTGTAAATCAGCACAATCAGTGAAATCTGCGTGCTATTGCATTTGCTTTACTTCACTTCATAAAGATAATTCGGAACTTTTATTTGAATTCCTGAATATGGTCCGTTAAGGTCAGGCCATTGGTCGCCAACGGTTCCTATAATCTTATATCCAGCTTTGGTGAGATTTTCTCTAACTCTCGATTTGAAGATTTGAGAATTGATTTTCTTTTCTTGTTCATTTCTTACAATTAAAGTATCAAATCCTGTGTAACCTTGAGAGATTAGATTTTTAGAAGTAGCCTCATATTCCTCAGTAAGCCTTCCAGTAATAAAAATAAGTTTTATATTTTTTGATTTTAGATAATCATAAAGTTCTTTTGTCTGTTTGATTGCGGGAAGTTGTGCGCTTAATACCCAATCATCAATTATCTTTTTGTCGTATCCAAAATCTAATCTTTTACTTATCTCATAATTTGATAATGCCGTATCATCAACATCAAAAATTACTACTGATCCGCCTGAGGCGGATTTCTTAATCTCAATTTTACTAAACTTTTCTTTTGCATCATTAATTATTTCGTTCATCTCTTCATCATACTTGCCGGATTCATAATAATCTTTAACAATGTCTTTTGCTGCTCTGAGATTTACAATTTCAGGCGAACAAGATGGAATAATTACAAGCAGGATTAAAAGAATATATTTTTTCATATTGTTAAACTAAATATTTAATTCTTATTTCATTGCAAATCAAAATAACTTAAACTACATTCACAATAAACAAATAAATCATATAATTAAGTTTAAGGTTTAGTAAAAAAATTAAAGAGGTTCAAATGAAAAGCACAATAAATATTCTAATCCTAATCGTCCTGTTATCATTAACTTATCTTCAACCTTCTTTTGCGGGTGATGATAAAAAGGAAAAACCATCTCTGGATCAAATTATACAAATGCTTAAAGAAGGAAATGAAAGATTCTCTAGTGGAAAATCTACTTTCCCCAATAGTGATGCTGTACGACTTCAATTAGCAGGAAAAGAAGACCAGGGAAACTATGCTTACGCAACAATTCTTTCTTGTTCCGATTCCAGAGTCCCGGTAGAAATTATATTTGATGCTGGTGTCATGGATCTTTTTGTAGTAAGAGTTGCGGGTAATGTGGCAGACACTGATGAAATTGGAACAATAGAATACGGACTTGCTCACGTAAATACACCTGTGCTCGTTGTATTGGGTCATACTAAATGCGGGGCAGTAACTGCAGTAACTCAAGTAGTTAATGGCGAGCATCATAAACTTGAGTACAACATTCCACCCCTTGTTGATAACATTATACCGGCTGTAAAAAAGACTATGGAAAAGCACAAAGACATTCATGGATATGATATTGTGCCTTTCGCAATTGAAGAAAATGTATGGCAAAGCATTGAGGATTTATTTATGCACAGTGCTTCAACAAGAAGATTAGTTGCTTCCGGAAAAGTAATGGTTGTTGGAGCAATTTATGATATTTCAACAGGCAAAATAAATTGGCTGCCAATAGAAAAAACTAATGAAATATTAGAAATGGTTGAAGCTTCTCCAAATAAGATAACGCAGGAATTTGCCGAGTAAAATTCCATCAAGTATAAAGAGCAATGAATTCATTTAACGAACTATTTTCATTGCTCTCTATTTTTCGATATTATTTATTTCTTTAGTTATAAAATTCATTTCTCATCATATTTACCCGAATCAAAATGATGCTGAACTGAATCTTTTGTGGTTCTGAGATTCATAAATTCATTTGATGAGCAACTTGATAAAATGAACATTGGACAAAATCTCGGCAAATAAAAGCTGAAAACCGCTCTTTTTTAGTGGACTATTCCGTTTATTTTGCGGATTTTTAGGTGGTGAAATTTTAACAATATTTTCTAAAAACGGAAATTGATTTTATGGCTGTCATTAGACCCTTCAAAGCACTAAGACCTACAAAAGAAAAAGCTCAACTTGTTGCAAGCGTTCCATACGATGTTGTTAACCGTGAAGAAGCAAAACAGTTTGCCGAAGCAAATCCATTAAGTTATCTACACATCACCAGATCAGAAATTGATTTGCCCGATGTTAAAGATGTTTACTCAAAAGATGTTTATCTGAAAGCAAAAGAAAATCTTGATAAGATAATCAAGCAAGCTCCTTTAAAGATTGATGAAAACCCTCACTTCTATCTTTATCGCTTGATAATGGATGGAAGAGCACAAACGGGAATTTGCGCAACTTTTTCTGTTGATGATTATGAAAATGATGTGATCCTTAAGCACGAAAAAACTCGTAAAGTAAAAGAAGATGACAGAACGAATCACATCGTTACTACTGAAGCACAAACCGGTATAGTGTTTTTAACTTATCGCGGAGTTAAACCTGTTAACGAACTTGTTGATAAAACGATGAAAGAAGTTAAACCGGAGTATGATTTTACTGCGCCAGACGGTATTAAGCATTCTATTTGGATAATGCCCGATGCATACAATGAAATGATTGTAAATGAGTTTAAGAAAATTGAAAAGTTTTACATTGCAGATGGACACCACCGTGCAAAAAGTGCTTCTCGTGCTAAAGAAGAAAAGATGAAATCAAATCCGAATCACAAAGGTAATGAAGAATATAACTATTTTATTGCTGTGATCTTTCCGGAAGATCAATTAAAAATTCTTCCTTACAATCGTGTTGTGTTTGATCTTAACGGATTAAGCAAAGAAGATTTTCTAAACGCTGTAAGTGAAAAATTTGAAATAACTCAAACCACAGAGAAAGAACCAAAAGTTCAGAAACACTTTGGTCTGTATCTGAATAAAAAATGGTATTTGCTTAAATCACGTGATTCTATTCTCGCAAGCTTGTCGCTTGAAAAATCTGTCGGTGAAAAACTTGATACAAGCATATTGGAAAACTTTTTACTCCGACCAATTTTGGGAATTGAAGACATCCGCACAAGCAATAAAATAGATTTCATAGGTGGAATACGCGGAACAAAGGAACTTGAGAGATTAGTTGATTCGGGTAAAGCTGCAGTGGCATTTTCACTTTATCCTGTTAGTCTCAATGATCTTATAAACATCTCAGATGCTGGCGAAGTAATGCCGCCTAAATCAACATGGTTTGAACCTAAATTAAGAGATGGATTATTAACACATTTAATCTAAATGCAACTAAGAGCATAAAGATTCACTAAGAAAATCAAAATTATAAAAGGAATATTATCATGGAAAAAAGAATTTATAACTTCAGTGCTGGTCCGGCAGTTTTACCGGAAAAAGTTTTGCTTGAAGCTCAAAAAGAATTATTTACCTTACCCGGAGTGGGAATGTCGGTTATGGAAATCAGTCACCGTTCCAAAACATTCGATGCAATACTTCAAGAAGCAAAAGAAAACTTAAAGAAGCTTCTTGATATTCCTGATGATTATACGATTCTCTTTCTTCAGGGTGGTGCCAGTTTGCAGTTTTCAATGGTTCCGTTAAACTTAATGCCTCCAAAAAATAAAGCAGATTATATTTCAACAGGAAGCTGGTCCAAGAAAGCAATTAAAGAAGCAAAACGTGTTGGAACTGTGAACATTGCTGCTACAACTGAAGAAGCTGAGGGCGATAAAAAATATTTTAAAAGAATTCCAAAACAAAGTGAACTGAAACTTGATCCGGATGCAGCGTATGTTCACTTTACTTCCAACAATACGATTTTCGGAACACAATTTCACACCGAGCCGGAAGTTGGAAATGTTCCATTAATATGCGACGCATCTTCAGATATTCTTTACAAGAAAATTGATGTGACGAAATACGGAATGCTATATGCCGGTGCACAAAAAAATATTGGTCCCTCCGGTGTAACCTTGGTGATTATGAGAAAGGACTTGCTT
>JALHTS010000387.1 GCA_022865965.1 Ignavibacteriaceae bacterium | reverse complement strand
TTATTGCGAACCATCTTTAGATTACAATATTTCCTACATTGAATTAGAAGGAAAAGAAATAGTAGTTGTTTCCATTCCCGAATCAGATAACAAACCACATAAACTTCAGGATTATTCAGATCAGTTTGATATTAATAAAGCAGTTGTAACAATTCGTGTTAATGATAAAAGTGTTCAGGCAAGCAAAGAAATGGTAAGGTTACTTAGAGCAAATTCTGGTAAAATGTCATTAAAAAAATATGTTATCGGCCTTAATGAAAAAACAGTTTTTGAATATTTATCGAAGAAGGAAAAAATTTCAGTAAAAGAACTCAGCAATCTTGTTAATATTTCTGAAAGAAGAGCATCACGAACTTTGGTTAAGATGGTAAGAGCAAATCTTCTGATGATACATACAAAGGATAACGGCGAAGAATTTTTTACCGCTGCAAGTTAGGTTTGGAAAATTCCTTATTTATCATTCACATCAAACAAAATGTTTTACCGGGCAGTTGCTTCACCAATCCTTTAAATTCCAGTGAAAGTAAATTGACTAAACAATCAGAAGTTGAGAGATCGGATTTTTCTGCAATCGTATCAATTTGAATTGGATCATTACTTAATACACCAATAATTTTCTCTTCAAATATTGTAAGATCAATTTGAGGCTTTGGAATATTTTTCCCGATTACAGGTTTTAATTTCAACTCAAGTTCAATAAGAATATCTTCTGCTGATCTTATGAGTTCTGCTTCACCACGTTGAATAAGCAAATTATTTCCTTCTGCCTGTCTTACTCCAAGATTTCCCGGAATTGCGAACACTTCACGATTCTGGTCAAGCGACAATCTTGCTGTTTGCATGGCACCGCCCGTTATTCCTGTTTCAATAATTACTGTTCCCAGCGACAACCCGGAAATAATTCTATTACGTTTTGGAAAGTTAGGAGCATCGGGTTTTGTGCCTAAATTAAATTCGCTGATGATCAAACCGTTTTCAGCTATTTCATCAAACAACTTTTTATTTTCGGGAGGATAAATAACATCCAATCCCGATCCCATTACAGCAACTGTCCTGCCTCCGTTTTTCAGGGCGGTTTTATGTGCAATGGAATCTATACCCCGTGCCATTCCGCTTACAATCGTAATACCCTGCAAAACTAAGTCTTCGCAAATCTTTTCCGCCTGAATTTTTCCATAACTGGTCGGCTGCCTTGTCCCAACTACGGCGATAGAATAGTTATCCTTATCTTTAAACGATCCTTTAAAGTATAGCATAAGCGGCGGGTAAAATATTTTTTTAAGTAACGGAGGAAATTCATCATCCCAAACAGTGACTATTCTTCCCCCGATTTTTTCAAGGTTACTGAGATCTTTTTCGAGTTGTTCTTCAATTTCTTTCCGGTGTGAATTAGCTTTTTGAATTCGTGAAGAAAGTTCTTTGCTAATTCCATCTGTTTTAGTCAGCTCTGAACCTGAAGAGGAAAGTATCTTATTAACATTTTTGAATTTTGCCAGGAGGTTACGAATCTTACCAGGACCAATTCCGTCAACCGATAAGAGCAGCATCAGATCAGATAGTTGTTCAAAACTAAGTTTGCTCAATTTAGTATGATTAGAAGTTAAATAGAAAAATTATACGATGGGATAAAAATACCCAAAATCAAATTACAAATTAGTTTGATTTGAATAACTAACTTACCTTACGCAACATAACTATAATCCAGTCATTCTGGCTCGTTCCGGCAGAACGGAGTTCTGACGAACTTGTCCAGAATCTGAAATATACTCTAAACTCAAAGATTCCGGACTCATTTCATTCGCCGGAATGAC
>JALHTS010000043.1 GCA_022865965.1 Ignavibacteriaceae bacterium | reverse complement strand
GGATATAAAGGTTACAGATAAAAAAATTCTTGTTACTGTAAGAAAAATAGGAAATGTTCCTGTACCTGTACAGCTAAAATTTGTTTATGATGAGGTAGATAAACAGGAAATTATTTATGAGAATGCTTCAGTATGGAAAGATGGGAAAGATGAAATTGTTTTTGAGTATAAACTTTCAGATGAAGCTAATGTTATAAAGATAGAACTTGGAAGTGATTTGATACCGGATACAGACAAAACGAATAATATTTATTTGTTAGAAAAATAATCTCAAAATTATAATAAAAAAGGGTTCATCTTATATCTGATGAACCCTTCAAATTCATTTTGCTTTTTCCTTCGGTTTGATCGGCTGTTTTATGATCACTTTAAATTTTGGTCTGGTTTTACCGTATGTGCCTCTCCAGATCTTTCCTTTTCTAGATTTTCTATCTCCTTTTCCCATAAATACTCCTGCTATTTATTTATGAAAACGATAATAGTAAAGTTAGTTTTTTACACTTTACTTTTCAAATTGAAACGTAATGCCCAGATGAGTTAAAAAAAATCACAAACACTATTTGTGACTTTTAATTTTATATCGTTTTCTATCACTTCTATCTTTATTCTTATTTGGGGGTCCGTTTTTTCTGAATTTAGATTCTTTCCTATTATCACGGTCCTTTGATCTTTCACTTCCTCTTCTTTTCTCAGCAACTTCAACACTTATGTCGCGTTTCTTTAGTCGTTGACCTTTAAAACCTGCAATCACTTCTGATTGATAATTACTGTCAGCTTCAAAGAAAGAAAAGTTTTGCATAATATCAATTCCACCGATATCAATATTTTTGATTCCGGTAAAATCATTTATCATTCCTATTAACATTGCAGGATTCAGACCATCTGTGGTACCGAGATTTATAAAATACCTTGTATAATTTCCACGCATCGATTTTATTTTATCTTTTGATCTGCCTTCAGCAGGTGAATTTAGATCAGGAATATTTTTATAATAATCAAGGAAGCGATTGAACTCAACAGAAACAAATCTTTGAATCAGTTCATTTCTATCCATCCATTCAAGTTTGCTATAAATTTGTGGAAGGAAAGATTCAACCTTTACGTGATCAATTTCAACTCTCTCAACCCTGTCGATAAGATGGAAAAGCTGTTTTTCACAAATATCTCTTCCGCCGGGAATAGGGAGGTAAGTGAATTTTTTATTTATTTTTTTTTCAATTAGACTGAGCTTATACTTTTCTTTCAGATGAGCTATGGCAATTGAAGTTCCTGCTTTACCTGCCCTGCCGGTTCTTCCGCTGCGATGTGTATAAATTTCCAATTCATCGGGCAGTTCATAATTTATTATATGAGTCAGGTCATCAACATCAAGTCCGCGTGCAGCAACATCTGTTGCCACTAATAATCTTAAATGTCTTGTTCTGAATTTGTTCATAACATATTCACGCTGAGACTGAGAAAGATCTCCGTGTAAAGCGTCAGCATTATATCCATCTTTAAAAAGTTTTTCAGCAACATCTTTTGTTTCCTGTCGTGTTCTGCAAAAAACTATTCCGTAAATATTCGGATGAAAGTCAACAATACGTTTAAGAGCTAAATACCTATCCTTAGCATGAACCAAATAACCGAAGTGCTCAACATTTTCTGCACCGGAATTTCTAATTCCGATAGTAATTTCAACAGGATTAAACATATATTTATTTGCAATAGAAAGAAGCTGCTTAGGCATTGTTGCAGAAAACAAAAATGTGTTTCTGTCTTCAGGAGTTTTTTCAAGAATAGCTTCCAGCTCTTCCTTAAATCCCATATTCAGCATTTCATCTGCTTCATCAAGAATTACAGCTTTAACTTTACTTAAATCAACCAACT
>JALHTS010000386.1 GCA_022865965.1 Ignavibacteriaceae bacterium | reverse complement strand
GGGCAAACAACTTACACGTGGACTGGAGCTACCAGCAGTGACTGGACAGTAAGTACGAACTGGAATCCAACACGGTCATCGCCTAGATCAAGCGATCTTTTAGTTTTTGACAAAGGTGGAACTCTAACCGTAACGTCTGTTCAAACAGAGTCCATAGAAAGATTAACTGCATCTAACAATACAATCCTCACTTTGACTGCATCACACTCAGAAGAAACATTAACTATCACAAATGGTGTCAATAATGATTTAGTGGTCAACAGCGGTTCTTCATTGACCATTGGAACACGTTTAAATATCACACTTGGATTGGGTGCCTCTGCAAATATCATTGGAACAATGACTATCAGCTCAGGTCAAACTTTTACTTGCGGTAATAGTTCGACGCTAAGTATCAGTGGTACTATAACAAACAGCGGAAATATCTCCATCGGCGTAAGTTCAACAGCGAGTATCAGTGGTACTATAATAAACAGCGGAACTATCAATAAATCTTCAAGCAGCACAATTATTTTTGCAAGCGGAGGAATCTATCAACATTCTCAGAACGGCGGTACAGTTCCTACAGCAACCTGGAATGCAAATTCAACTTGTTTAATTACAGGTACAACTTCTACACTTCCTTCGGGAATGGGACAGACATTTGGGCATTTAACCTGGAATTGTACTGGCCAAACAACTTCTGATCCACTTAACAATGTTTTTACTGTTGGTGGCAATTTTACTCTTAACAGCAGTGGTGAATCTAGTCAGCTCAGACTTCTAGATGGGACGACTAATATTACCGGAAATTATTCCCAAACCGGTGGCTCAATCTGGGTTGGCTGTGATTATGCAAGCACTATAAATATTGGTGGTAATTTTTCTCTTACTGGAGGAACTTTTTTAGTTACTAATAACGTAGCCAGTTCTCTAAATGTTGCCGGTAATTTTACACACACTGCTGGTACAATTACGGAAACAGGTGCAAGTGGAAACATAGTATTCAACGGAAGCGAAATACAGAATTATACAGGCGGTGGGACAATTTCTAATACAATTGATTTTACAATTAACAATCCTGCTGGCATAATATTACTATCTTCTGCCACTTTTCCTGCTGCATTAATTATGACAAACGGAAATATAACCACAGGGGCCAATACTCTTTCATTAGGTACAAGCACCAGTAACCAGGGAACATTGTCCCGCACATCGGGCACCATAATCGGAAATTTTAGACGGTGGTTTTCTGCAGGGACAATAAGCAATGTATTATTCCCAATTGGCACTTCTACGAATTACAGACCGGTGAACATAAGTTTTACAGGTGCAATTACTACCGGGGGAACATTAACTACATTCTTTACTGCAACAAATCCCGGAACGACCGGGTTGCCTCTGTTTGACGGCATCACTGAAATTATTAATGCCGGGAAAGAAGGCTATTGGACAATTAACACTGGTGATGGCTTAACCGGAGGAGTTTACTCTTTAGATTTAACTGCTGACGGATTTACAGGCGTATCTATTGTTTCAAGTTTAAGATTATTAAAACGAGCAACAGGAGGTAATTGGACATTGAATGGTACTCACTCAAACGGAACAGGCACTATTACCACTCCAGTAGTTCATAGGACAGGTATGTCCGGTTTTTCCGAGTTTGGAGTTGGTAGCGCAAGTGATAATCCATTACCTGTTGAACTATCATCCTTCTCAGCTTCTATAATTGGTTCTGCTGTTAAGTTAAGCTGGAGAACGGAGACGGAGGTGAATAATTATGGGTTTGAAGTTGAGAGGGCTTCGTCTTCGCCTGCCTCGGCGCCAGACGGGACTACGCCCCTCCAGGTTTGGGGAAAAATAGGATTTGTTGAAGGTTATGGAAATTCTAATTCGCCTAAAGATTATTCTTTTATAGATGCTTCTGTAGTTTCAGGAACTTATTCTTATCGCTTGAAACAAATTGACATTGACGGACAGTTTGAATATTCTAAAATAATTGAAGTTAATCTTGGTGCTGCAAATAAATACGAGCTTGCTCAGAACTTTCCTAATCCCTTTAATCCGAATACATCTATAAAGTTTACTTTGCCTGAAACAGGAAATGTAAAACTAACTGTTTACAATATGCTCGGTCAGGAAATTGCAACTTTTGTTAACGGAGTTAAAGAAGCAGGCACTCACATTATCAACTTTAACGCAGAAGAATTGAACAGCGGAATATATATGTATCGGATTGAATCTAACGGATTTAATGAAGTAAGGAAGATGACGCTGATCAAGTAAAATAAAAGTGGAGTCCACCTTCAAGGTGGCCTCCACTTTGCGCTGAAATTTTCACAATCACTAATATTAAGTAAAGCAAAATTCTACCTTTCTGGGCAGTCACAGCCTGCCCCGCTCAGCGGGGGTCCATGCCGTGATTGGACTAACCGGTCTTACTATATTTGTCACTGAATGGTCAGTGACAACCTGGATGTGCAGTTGCTACAGATTCTTCAACTTGCGTTTTATGATTATCTTCGCAGACGAAATCGGCCGTGGCGGACTTCTCTTAAAAAGATCTGGCGACTTCGTCTGCCAAGAAGAGGAAGGACTTTTAAAGACATTCACCCCTTCTCTTGTTAAGAGAAGGGGATGGGGGTTGAGTTCATAAATTTGTTAAACAATTTTTATCCGGTTACCCGATTTAAATATCTCATTCTTTTCTTAGAATGACTTTGTTAAAATGCAATAACCTTTTAGGAAACTTATCCTTGCCAAGGCATCCCTTTAGGAAAATCCTTCTCTTCGCAAATGGATGTGAAAAATGGCATCCCACAGTTTCAACTGTGGGAAAATGAAGGGCAAACAATAGATTCAGAACCGTTTCAACGGTTTGTGGAGAATATTCACACAACATCTCAAAGGTCAAAGAAGTAAAGACAAAATTTTAATTGAATTATAAATCTTCTATCAATTCGCTGCCTTTAGGCTTGGGTAAATAAAATTTAACAGGTTTGATTTTTCCTTTACCGTCTTTAACTGCTTTAATTTTCTTTCTAATTATAACGCTGTGCTCAATAAAAATTCCGTCTTCTATAATAGATCCAAAAATGTAGCTTGTTCCTTTGATAAGTACATTCTTTCCAATTTGCAGAGGATGATCATTACTTCCTGTCATATTAACGCTGGATTCAATTCTTGAATTATCACCGATACTAATATTGCCTTTAATGATATCGCCCCAAAGGATTTCCACACTATCACCAATCTTAAAAGTCTGACCGGGGAAGGTAGAAAGATGAACATTTTCCCAAATCTTGCAGTTCTTTCCGAAAATAACTTTTCCATCAATAAAAACATTTTTATGTAATTCAACATTGTAATGCAAGTCAACTTCAGCACCTATATAAACACCTTTACCGATTTTAACATCAAGCGGAATACCTTTTTTATCCTGTTCTAAAAGTTGTTCAACAACTTTATCGTGAATAAAAAAATCATCCGGATCGTCAATCTCAATTATATCTTTCAGTTTTTCATAAACCTGTACACGAGCAATCGCTTCCATTTCTTTCAGTACGGATTTATTATTGAATCCCATCACGACATAAGGTTCTTCCGGACTTACAGCAGCAACAGAATAACCACTTTTATTGAACAGGTCAATCAGCTCGGTAATATAAATTTCATTCTGAACGTTATCGCTGGAAAGTCTGTTGACAAGTTCAATCAGGTTATTAAACTTAAATGCATACACACCAGAGTTAAACTCATTATTGCGGATTAGTTCATCTTTTGTATAAGAATAATTTCTTCCTTTATATTTTACCAAACAAGGCTCACCACCTGAAAGAGCCATAATATCTTTGTATTCCATAATCTGAATTACATTGCCTTTATCGTTTCCGGAAGTATTTCCATTAATATCATTTTCCTTAACACGAATAATTCTGCCGTAATAATTTTCGTGGGGATTGCCCTCATAAATTCCGGTAAGAACTATCATATCAGAATTTGAATCAATAAAATCTTTGCGGAATTTTTTCATTGTTGTACTGTTCAGAAGTCCCATATCACCT
>JALHTS010000385.1 GCA_022865965.1 Ignavibacteriaceae bacterium | reverse complement strand
TTTTCTATTTAACAATCTAAAAGATATATCAATTTTTAGATAATTCAATTGATCATTTGTTTTGGTAAACCGTTAAAACGGTTAATGATTTGATTATTCTTATGTAGCCCACGACTTAAGTCGTGGTTTACTAAAAACCAAAACTTAATATTATAACCGTTTCAACGGTTTTTAATCAATAAATATTTAATCGCTCATTTTGAGTGAGTAATGTAATTTCATTTTATCAAATAAAAATTATTATGCAATTCATACTTAATGGAGTTCAAAAGGAATATAATGGCGATCCAGAAATATCGCTGTTAAAATATTTAAGAAATGTAGAAGGAATTATTTCCCCTAAAGATGGCTGTGCCCCTCAAGCTGCTTGTGGAAGCTGCACAGTTGAATTAAATAAAAAATCTGTTCTCTCCTGTGTTATACCAATGAAAAAAGTTGCTGACGGTGTTGTAGTTACGACTGAAGGAATTGAACAATATATACAAAGAACTATTGTTAATGCATTCGTTCAGAAAGGGGGCGTGCAGTGTGGATTTTGTACTCCCGGAATTGTTATGCAAGCAAAAGTTTTAATAGATTCGAATCCTATCCCTAGCCGGAGTGAAATTGAAAAAGCTCTTACACCAAATTTATGCCGCTGTACAGGTTATAAAAAAATTGTTGATTCAATTGAATATGCTGCTGAAGCCATCAGGAATAAAAGAGAAATACCAAAACCAAAAAATGAAGCATCGGTTGGAGGAAGTCATCCTAAATATAATTCTGATAAACTAGCACTCGGACATAGTCCTTTCGTAGCTGATATAAAATTTCCCGGAATGCTATTTGGAGTTTTAAAGTTCAGTGATCATCCAAGGGCAAAAATTATTTCAATTGATATTCATAAAGCAGAAATAATTCCCGGGGTAATAAAAATATTTACAGCAAGCGATATTCCGGGTGAAAGATTTTCCGGACTTATTGTACCCGACTGGCCTTTAATGATCCAAGCAGGAGAAGAAACAAGATACATCGGTGATGTCCTTGCCGGAGTTGTAGCCAAAACTGAGGAAATTGCTCGCGAAGCTGTTAATGAGATTAAAGTAAATTATGAAATTCTAAAACCAATCTCAGATCCGGAAACTTCATTACAAGAGAACTCGCCGAAGATTCACCCGAAAGGCAATTTATTATCTAAAAGTTACATTAATCGAGGGAATGTTAAACATGCATTTGAGGAAGCAGCTTTTATTTCATCAGGTACATATTATACTCAAATGATTGAACACGGATATTTGGAAACGGAATGTTCAATCGCTCGAACAACCGAAACAGGAGTTGAAGTTTTGTCACAGGGTCAGGGTGTTTATGAAGATCAAAAACAAATCGCAAAAATATTAAATCTTCCTCTTGAACAGGTTCGGGTTATTTTAGTCCCAAACGGTGGAGGCTTTGGAGGGAAGGAAGATTTAACCGTTCAAGGACACGCTGCTTTATTTTCTTACACATTAAAGAAACCAGTTAAAGTATCTTTAAATAGAGATGAATCAATAAGAATGCACCCAAAACGTCATCCGATGAAAATGAATTATTCTATTGGTTGTAATAAGGAAGGCAAGCTAACAGTTCTTAAGGCTGATATACTTGGTGATACTGGTGCTTACGCTTCAGTTGGTGCCAAGGTTCTTGAAAGAGCCGCAGGTCACGCAACAGGTCCATATCACATTCCAAACGTAGATATTATGAGCAAAGCTGTTTATACAAATAATTTGCCTTGCGGTGCGATGAGAGGCTTTGGTGTTAATCAGGTTACGTTTGCGATTGAGAGCTGTATTGATGATTTATGTGAGCAAGGTGGATTTGACCGCTGGCAATTTCGTTATGATAACGCCCTAAAAGAAGGCGATATGAATTCAACCGGACAAATTATGAATAGAGGAAGCGGAGTGAGACAAACTTTAATTGCTATGAAAGAAATTTTTGATGGTGCAAAGTATGCGGGAATTGCATGCGGTATAAAAAATACCGGAATTGGAAATGGGATGTTGGATGAAGGAAAAGTTAAAATTGAAATTGTTTCACCAACAAAAGTAATTCTTCATCATGGCTGGACAGAAATGGGTCAGGGTGTAAATACTATGGCAATTCAATTTCTATGTCACGAAACAAACATTGATCCCTCAATTGTTGAAGTGCAAGTTGATACTTTAGCAAAAGCAACAGCAGGAATGACAACAGCCTCAAGAGCTACTTCAATAATAGGTAATTCAATATCAAATGCCTGTAAGAAATTAAAAGAAGATCTTTTATCTAAATCTTTAGATCAGCTTGTAGGAAATGTTTACTCGGGTGAATGGGTGTGCAACTGGACAACAAAACCCGGCGCTGATGTTGAAGAAATTATTACGCATTATTCGTACAGTTATGCAACACAGGTTGTTGTTTTAAATGATGAAGGCGAAATTGATACCGTTTACGCTGCACACGATGCCGGCAAAATAATTAATCCTGTGCTTTTTGAAGGTCAGATCGAAGGTTCAATTCATATGGGATTAGGATATGCTATTTCTGAAGAACTTGAATTAGAGAATTGTATTCCTAAAAGTACAAAACTCAGAAAATGCGGTATTCTAAGAGCAAAGGAAACTCCAAATATTATTGTAAAAGGAATTGAGGTTCCAGATCCTCATGGTCCTTACGGAGTTAAAGGAGTTGGTGAGATTGGATTAGTTCCAACGGCAGCAGCAGTTGCTAACGCATTTTATCAATATGATGGAACAAGATATTTCAAATTACCGATTAAACAACGGAAAAAAATCAAATAGATTTATAATCATAGATACATGCCTTAATAGTTATATGAAAAATATAGAAAAGCTTGGTTTCCATAAATGGTTCCATGATAAAATTGATACAACAAAATCAGATGACTTTCAAATAGCCAGAGTAATTACTGTTAATAAAAATAGTTACATTATTTCAAATGGAAGGAAAGATGTATTTGCCGAATTAACCGGTAAGTTTATGTTCAATTCAGATTCCCCATTGGATTTGCCTACAGTAGGTGACTGGGTATATGTGCAACTTTTTGATGATGAGTCATTTGCTGTCATTCACGATATATTTCCAAGAAAATCATTATTAAAGAGAAAGACATCCGGAAAGAAAATCGAATATCAGTTAATCGCTGCTAACATTGATACTGCGATGATCATGCAATCACTAGAT
>JALHTS010000384.1 GCA_022865965.1 Ignavibacteriaceae bacterium | reverse complement strand
TGCAAACATTCTAAATAATGAAGATATTATTACAAGCATGGAAAAGAAGAACCCTCAATCACTTGAAGAATTCAGAGAATTGACAAAAGACATTGAGGGAATAAAAATAGAATTTCAGGAAGAAGTCAATGTGAAATTCCGCTAAAGTATATGGGTTTTTGAAGAACGGCAAAACATCTCACTCAATAAATTCTGTAAATTAAAAAAGGAGCCAATCGGCTCCTTTTTTATTCTCTTATCACTAAGAAAAATTAGAACTAGCGTAAAAGTATCATCTTCTTTGTTTGAGAAAATTTTTCCGAAATTAAAGTATAAAAATAAATACCCGAACTTAATCCATTAGCATTAAACTCTATACTATGTTTTCCAGCTTCTTTATATCCACTAATCAATGTCTCAACTAAATTTCCTAATACATCATAAATTTTTAATGTTTGCCAGCTACTTACAGGTACCTGCCAACTGATTTTAGTACTTGGGTTAAATGGGTTTGGATAGTTTTGTTCCAAAAAATATTCTTTAACAATTTGTAATTGATCCTCTTCTAATGAAGTAAGTGATGAATCATAGTAGACTATGCCTATGTCATCTAAATACCAACCATCCATTGTAACCGCTTCATCAGTTTTAAGTACAAATCTTATTTTTATTTGAGAAGTTGAATACTCAGCTAATGAGATATCTTCTCTTACCCATGTGGATTGAAGCCCATCATATACAGGTTCTCCAAACGGCTGAAAACTCCCTGAACCAGGATTTGTATATTGCCCTTCTAACGGCATCCATGTTACGCCATTATCGGTAGAAATCTCTACCTGACCATAATCCCAATCACCTTCAATATTGTACTTTGTCTGAAAGGATAGTCTGGGGTTTTTTATTTCTGAAATATCTATGGGATCAGTCAAAGTCATTGTTACCGTTGCATCGTTAATGTAGTTTCCATCTTTACTGTCGGTGTATGAAACAGGTCCAGAATAAAATGATGATGCCGTTGCTTCCCATTGAGGTGAATTACCCGGAGACCGATTAATAGTCCATAATTCCGACGGATTATTTGTTGTATCCTTGAAGAAGAAAGTAGGCGTTCCAATTATAAATTTCAGAGTATCTGAACTCATAATAATATTCTCAAATTTAACTGTTAGAAGTAATCTTGCTTCTATGCCGGTTGGAGCAGAAGAGGAAACAGTAAATGAGAAAGGTGTTGGTAGACTAACAATTTCGCGTGCAGGTATTGAACCAAATAATGCGATACCGTTATTAATAATAATATCTGAACTCAATGATGTTAACTTAACTTCATAATTTTCACCATCTGATAATCCTTTGTTTCTAAAAACAGAATTCATAGAAATTGTATCACCGGGATTGAAGTATTCTTTACTATAGCCGCGTTCTATTAGACCAACATATGCACCTGCAACCCAGGTGTAATATAGATTGGGAAATAAATTCTCTTCAGCTAAAGGAAATATTCTTGATTGCGGAGGCCAAAAGCCGTCGGAAGAACCACCTACTTCCGGAGTCATACCCAATATTTTAGATTTCATAGTTTGTTCTCCATACATCCAATCATCAACTGAACCGTTAACTTCGTAGAGAACTACCGGAGACTGTCCCGCAGTGTAATTATTAAATTGAGTCATGTCGGTACCATATTCAGCAAAAATATTATCATCCGGTGTAGGTTCATCTATATATCCCCATGGATATAAAAGTAGATTACCGGAAGTATGATAATTCAATGCCGTTTTGAAATTCTTTGAGATACAAAACTCTGCGATAGCCTGCGTCTCAGGTTCAGAAAAAGGTCCGGAGCCTCTGTAAGTAGCATCGCTAGGATCCGGATCTGACCCTATGTCATCATAACCCCATTCGTATCCATAATTTCTGTTTAAATCAACACCATCTTCAGAGGTCTCGAAAATGCCATTATTATTATTATCTCTCTTATTTTTTCTCCACATTCCTCCGCCATCAGGATCGGTTATGTGGTTATATTCATATCCATCCGGATTAGTAACAGGAACAAAATATATCTCTCTATTATCAACAAGGAAAGATACTTCTGGATCAGTTCCATAGTTTTCGAGCAGATAGAACATATAATACATTACAGTCATCATACCTGCGGGTTCGCGCGCGTGGGTTAGAGCATTATAAAATACCTGAGGTTCATCCTCCTCTATATTCGGATTATCCGAAATTTTAACGGCGTATATAGGCCTGCCTTCAATAGTTGCTCCTATCTGAAATTTCTGGGTTATAATGTTCGGATATGATAAGTACATTAAATCCAATCGATCATAAACTTCATCAAGCGTGTAGTAACCTCCCATTGAACCGAAATCTAGTCCACTTACATTATAGTTTTCTACACTTTTATTTATGATGTCCTTTTTATCACTCTCACTTAACTTAGGAAGGTTTTTGTAGTAGCTATACCAATCATCTATCAAAACATCATATCTGAAAGACATTGATTTTAGTTTTGTAAATTCTTCATCCGTGATAAAACAATCGATTGATTTATCTTTTCCCCAAATAAAATGATCAAACTCTAGTCCGGCTTCTTTTAATATCCTAATTTCGCCAGGATCATTAAGATATATTTTTACCTGTTTGTAGTTCTGAGGATAAACACTAATCGTAAAAACAACTGCAATAAAAAGTGTGAATATATATTTCATTTTATAATGCCTGTAAATATTTATTTGCCTGTTTTATTAAACTTAAGTTAAATTACACCAAACTAAAATACTGATTTCTTCTCATTCTGAGGACAATTACCATTAAAAAGCTGCAAAAGAATTTATTTAAGCAAAAAGAAAATAATACCATCTTAGCTAGACCGCAGAAAAGATAAAAGAATTATTATAATTTCTAATGATTCGAATATCCTGTTTATCATTCTTTCAGCAAAACTTCTTTAGCCTTTTTTAATTCCTCTATTTGTCCTTTAGATAATTTTGGATATTCAGGTTTTAACTTTTTCATTGCGTCAACTATTATTTCAGATACAGCTAACCTTGCAAACCATTTTTTATCGGCTGGAATAACAAACCAGGGTGCATATTTTTTACTTGTAGCTGACAAGGTCTCCTGATAAACTTTTTGATAATTATCCCAATAACTTCGTTCCTTCAGATCAGCTGAAGAAAATTTCCAGTTTTTTGCAGGATTATCAATTCTGGATATAAATCTGTTCTTTTGCTTTTCTTTAGATATATGAAGGAAAAATTTTAAAACTATAATTCCATTTTCGAATAGATATTTTTCAAAATCATTTATTTGTCTATATCGCAAATTCCAGATATCATCATTAATTAAATCATGCGGAAGTTTTTGATTCTTGATTAAGTTATGAACACGAACAACCAATACTTCTTCATAATGAGAGCGATTAAAAATTCCAATTCTACCTCGTTCAGGTAAAGCTTTATTAATTCTCCACAAATATCCGTGATCTAATTCCTCAGTCGACGGCTGCTTAAAGCTGTAAACCTGCGTACCCTGCGGATTAAGTCCGCTCATAACGTGCTTTATAGTTCCATCTTTTCCTGCCGCATCCATAGCCTGAAAAACCAGAAGCAAAGAATATCTATCCTGTGCATATAGTTTTGCCTGAAGTTCTCTTAAAAGTTTTACATTTTCTTTTAATTGTTCTTTTGCTTCCTTCTTCGAATGAAAACCCGCAGTATATCCTGTGTCAAATTTTCCTAATTCTAAATTCGAATTCGGTTTGACT
>JALHTS010000383.1 GCA_022865965.1 Ignavibacteriaceae bacterium | reverse complement strand
GTAAAACTCTCGCCGGATGAACAAGGAAAAGACGGATTTGTAATTCACGAGGGACTAAAAATACTTCTTGAAGATGAAGTTGATAGCTGGAAAAAAGTCCGTCTACCTGATGGGAAAGTTGGCTGGATACCCGATAAATACATTAAGCAAATTTAAAAATACCTTTGAGTTTTTGATTTTCATCGATTAGTAACATTGCCTCCTCTTTTACTCCCTCATTGATTCCAAACCTTCATCTTAATATCTTTTCACTATGGATTCCAAGAAATACAACAATACAAAACTGGCTTTAAGCATTTTTGAAACAATTGCCGGTTTTATTCTGATTTATCTTTTTATTGCATCAGAGTGGAGCATCAAGTTAGAAGAATATTTGCGGAGTTATACTTCATCTGATTATTTAGTATTTATTTTATTTGTAATATTAGTTGGAGTTGCAGGTTCAATTATTTTCTTTCCTTTAAGTTTTTACTCCGGCTATATTCTTGAGCATAAGTATAAACTCTCAAACCAGAACTTGTTTAAATATTTTTTTGAAAAGTTAAAAGGATTACTTGTTTCAACTGTTATTGGATTACCGATTCTCCTTTTATTCTTTTGGGTGTTAAGAGAATTTGGCACAAACTGGTGGCTGCCGTTTGCAATATTTATGTTTTTTATTTCTGTAGTTCTTTCACAAATCTTTCCGGTATTTATTTTACCAATTTTTTATAAAATAAAACAAATTGAGAATGAATCACTAAAACAAAATATAAGCGAGCTTGCAAAGAATGCGGGATTGAAAGTGGAAAATGTCTATTCATTTGATATAAGTAAAAACACTAAAAAAGCTAATGCAGCTTTTACCGGACTTGGAAAAACAAAAAGAATCATTCTCGGTGATACTTTATTAGATAGTTACACTGAAAATGAGATTGAAACTGTTATAGCTCACGAAGTTGGACATTATAAACACAAACACATTACAAAAAATATTGTTATCGGAACGTTATCAAGTTTCGTTACTTTGTTTCTTATTGCAAAACTTTATGAATCGTCTTTAGACTGGTTTGGGTTTGAATCAATTAAACAGGTTGCTGCATTGCCACTATTAACTCTATGGTCAATAATAATCGGATTAATTACAACTCCATTCGGAAATATTTTATCCAGAAAATTTGAATATGAAGCTGACAGGTACGCAATTAATGTAACAAGAAAACCAATTAGTTTTATCAACACACTCGAAAAACTAACAGAACAAAATCTTGGTGATAAAGAACCACATCCATTTGTTGAATGGTTTTTTTATAGTCATCCTTCAATTAATAACAGGATTTCTGCAATCAGAAAATTCTCGAATCTGAGGAATATTACTGAAGAGCCAGAAATTCAACCCGGAGAGGTTAATTGATTACTTATTTAAAAATATTTTTAATTGTAATCCACACATTCGTTTGTTCAGTCTTTGGTTTGATATTCATTTTTATTGATAGAAGTTTTACTCTTTATCATTATATCGCAAAAATTTATCCGGGTGGAATACTTTTAATTTCCGGGATCACAATAAAAAGAACCGGACTTGAAAATATTGATAAAAAAGCGACTTATATTTTTGCCTCTAATCATTCCAGTCATCTTGATATTACAGCATTACAATGGGGAGTTCCGAATCGACTAAGTATGATATTTAAGAAAGAACTTGTTAAAATTCCTTTTTTCGGTTGGCAGCTATACCTTGGACCTTATGTCGTTGTTGACAGAAAAGATCCTCAAGCAGCCAGGAAAAGTCTTGAAAAAGCGAAAAGAATTATGGATACGAAAAAAATATCCGTTCTCGTTTTTCCTGAAGGCACAAGAAGCAAAACTGGTGAAGTACAAAGCTTCAAACGAGGAGCGTTTTATCTTGCCGCAAGAAGCGGTTATCCAATTGTTCCGATTACAATAAATGGAACTGCTAAGATACTGCCTAAAGGAGCCTTCAAATTAAACAGAGGAACAATTTATCTTCATTTTGATAAACCGATTCCAACCGATGGAATCAAAACCAAACAGGATGAACTTGAATTAATGGAAAGAGTAAGAAACATTATCATTTCTAATAAAAAGGATTAGAGGTTATGTCCGTAACTAAAAAAGATGTTGAAAAGATTGCACAGTTAGCAAAATTGAAATTTAATGATCAAGAAATTGATAGTTTTACAGATGATATGAATCGTATTTTAAGTTATGTAGATAAGTTAAATGAATTAGATACTGAAAGTGTTGAACCTCTTTCACATCCGAATGAAGGATCAAATGTATTTCGTGATGATGAGCTGAAAAAATCAATACCAACTGATGAAGCATTGAAGAATGCACCTGATAGAAACGATAAATTTTTTAAAGTCCCAAAGGTAATACAAGATAAATCTTAATGGCTAAAAATACTAAGGAAAAAATTCCAACTATTATTGGTATAATCCCTGCAAGATTTGCCTCAACCAGACTTATGGGAAAACCGCTCGCTGATATCGGCGGCAAACCAATGATGCAGCATACTTATGAATCAGCTTTAACGTCAAAACTTTTGCATAAAGTAATTTTAGCTGTTGATGACGAAAAAGTCTTTAAAGTAGCTCAAAGTTTTGGTGCAGAAGTTATGCTT
>JALHTS010000382.1 GCA_022865965.1 Ignavibacteriaceae bacterium | reverse complement strand
TTCACTCAATCCAACGGGAAGAGTATCGGCTTCTATATCTGTTACAAATCCAAATTTGTACTCTTTATTGGCTAATTCTTCAATTTTCTCATTTTCAGTTGTGCTCATCCATTCTCCGTTAAAACAAGTCGTTTTTAAGTTGCAATCCAAAGTTATTCAATCTATACTAATAAGTCAAGATTGATTTAATAACAATGTGATGAAGGAATGAGTTCAATTAGTGCTAAAAATTGTTGATAGTTGACTTGATTAATTGCCGGACAGATTCTATTACGAGGCGGAAAGCAAGAACAAATTTAATTGTTCAATAAAGATATAAAAGAGAAAAAAAAAGGCAAGTATAAAAAAAGGATCTGCATTTGGTAATGGAACAGAATTCAAAGCAAATTTATTATGGAAAATATTTTTCTCTTTAGATCACTATATACTATTGACTCTTTCCTTTTTTAGCGGTTATGTTTTCAACACTTCATCAAATTTTATAGGGAATCTTTTTCTATTACTTGGATCTAAATCAAGCATTAAATATTGAGTTTTTACAATCTCAAAAAAATCACCTTGATTCTCTGGCTTAATTTTCTCTTTGAAAACTTTACGAACAAAATTTACATTGAAATCTATTCCAGAATTATATTCTCTGAAATTATCAAGAGATTTATTAAGAACTTCATTTCTCGTTTTACTACTAGAATATTCAGCTAAATAATATTTGAATGATTCTTTCAATAAGAAGGCACAAGAAATCCACGAAAATTGTTTTGTTTCGTCTTCAATTAAAATATTCAGTTGTTTCAAAGCAACACTAACATCTTCACCTTCAAGTAAAGAATTATAAAATTTTGGAAAACCTTCATAGATTTCAATATTTGTGACTTCTTCAAAGGTATAAATCAACGCAGCAAAAGGTGCCCTTTTAGTAATATGATGTTTTAATGCACTTAATATATGACCACCATTACAGAGTGCCAGAGACACAATTAAGTTGTTACGAGAAGGAATATTAAATCTTTCAAAATATTCTATAATTTCCGACCAACAAATAATCTCAAGAGAACTTAACTGTATACCAGTCTCATCACCGTGCATTTCAAGCTGTAATAAAGGCATAATTCCTTCGGTGGCAATTTCATATTCGAGAATTTCGAAATATTTTAATAAGCCTTCTTTATTTTTTATAATTTGTATCTCTATATCAAATAATTCACTCACTTCATCTTTATAGCACAAATTATCATATAATGCTTCACCAGTTTTCAAATCACCGGGACGAAGCGACTGAATTATATATAATTTGTCAAAAAAATAATCCATAACTAGAAAACATAACTATTACTTATGCCGCACTAAATTCTTAGTTAAGGAATATATTTATGTCCCGCACAAGCGGGACAAACTCAGCAGATACATAATTATATTCCACTTACTTTAATATCAGTTCATTTTCAAAATATTTAGAAAACTACTCTTACACATATACATTCCATAACTCAATAACGTTTAATAAGAAAATAATTTTATAAGCTCCTGCACCTAATACATCGGTCAGTCCCCGACCGGCAGTGTAGTAAAAAAGGGGTAAATAAAAATAAAACGTCTTTGGTAATCATTAATTACAGCATAAAGCTAATGTAATTAATGGAAATGTTCAATTAACTATTGGCTGTTGGCAAAAAAAAGACCGCCATCAAGACGGTCTTATAAAACATATTAGACAAAAGTTTACTTCAAAAGGATCATTTTCTTTGTATCAACAAAACCTTGTCCTGAGCCTGACGAAGGATTAAATGCCTGTATCCTGTAAAAATAAATTCCACTTGCTAAAGAGCTTGCATAAAACTCTACTTCATACCTTCCTGCAGGTTTTTCTTCATTTACTAAGACAGCAATTTCTCTACCAAGTATATCATAAACTTTGAGTGTAACAAAGTCTATTTGTGGAATTGAGTAAATTATTTTTGTCATTGGATTAAAAGGGTTGGGGTAGTTTTGAAGAAGTGTAAAATAATTTGGAATAGATTTCGTTTCATCATAAAATACTGAAGAGATACCATTCCGATTATACATAGATATACCGGCATCGTAACAAGCTATCCAAATATTTCCGTTAACATCTTCTTCTAAATCATTGATAGTATTACCAAGCAAAGGTGAGTTATTTTTATTATAAACTTCCCAGTTTTCTCCATCGTATTCTGCTAAACCTCCTCCAAAAGTTCCAATTAAATATTCATTTTCATTATCAACTAAACAGCAAGTAATCCAATTATTAGGTAACCCAGAATTACTAGTGTTGTAAACAATCCAATTATTTTGATCAAACTGCGCCAAACCATTTTGAGTTGAAATCCATAAATTATTATTTATGTCTAGATAAAGATCTGTAATCTGATTGTCTGGGAGATCAGAATTAGATGTGTTATAAAGATTCCAAGAATTATTGTCATAACTTACAAGACCGTAATCTGTGGAACCGAACCATTTAATATTCCCATCAATTATCATTGTATTTAAGGAAGGGCTAGGTATAATATTCTGTAAAGTATCTAATATTGTCCAGTTATTGCCATCATACTTTATAGCTCCTATGGATGTTGCCAGCCATATTAAATTATCTTCGAGAGAATAATCTATTTTGTCGATAATACAAACCGGTAAGTCCGAGTTTTGAGGATCATATTTAGTCCAATCTTGGCCATCATATTTTAGTATGCCTGATATAGGATCAAAACCAATAGGCCAATCCCCTCGCAATGCAAACCATAAATTTCCATTATTATCTGTTGTTGAAGAAACAAAATTATAATTGCTGTAATTTATAGAATCCTGCCAACTGAATGATTCCCAGTTGTTCCCTGTAACGCTATTCAAATCCGTATGTGTTCCAATCCACAACGTCTCATTATTTTTTTTCTTAATATAATTTATATAATTGGAATTCAAGTCCCCTTTCCACGTTTTATAACTTTGCCAATTTTGTTCATCATATTTTGATAGTCTCCCATTATTATTCCAATCAAAACTACCAAGCCACTTATTATTTTCTATATCAGTGATTACAATTTTTACTTGATTTGCAGGTATATCTGAATTCGTCGAGTTAAAAATAGCCCAATTTTCAAAATCATATTTAACTAAACCTTTGAAGGTTCCTGCCCAAAGAATATTATTTTCATCTATCGTAATACTATAAACCTCATTATAATATAAAGGAGTGGTTGAATCACTTGCACTGAATATTGTCCAGGTTGAATCATTAAATTCTGCTATTCCACCAAACATACCAACCCACTTGTTATTTTTATTATCAACAAAAACTGTTTTAACAATGACTGAAGGAAGTCCAGGATATGACAGCCAATCGCTTCCGTCAAAAGAAAATAAACCGCCATATGTGCCAACCCACAATTTTGTAGTGTCAACTGCGATTGATTTTATAACTTTATTCGATGGCAAAAGTGAATTATTTGAATTATATATTGTCCAGTCAACACCATCATACTTTACAAGGGATGTATAATCACTAATGCACCCAATCCACAAATTACCTTCTTCGTCAAAGCATAACGCGCTAATATAATTACCTGGTAAACCAGAATTTGAAGTATTGTATATAGTAAAATTAGTTCCATCGTATTTAACAAGTCCGTAACCTAATCCTATAAAACTAGATAAGCCAAACCATATATTTCCATTATTATCTATTGCGATAGCAGTAATGAAATTATCAGGCAAACCAGAAGTTTTATCAAAAATGACAATACTACCGTCAATTTTATTTAATTTGATTAAGCCTATATCTGTACCAGCCCAGATGAAATTCTCATATTCTGCTAGTGCAATAATATTCTTTCCGCCGGATATAATATTATTCCAATTTTCATTTTGAGCAATTATATTTTGAAAAAATAAGAGAGAGAGAAGTATTATAAATAATGATAGATGTTTTTTCATTTTTTTATAACCTGATTTAATTCCTTACTAGTAATAAATAAAAATTACTTATTAAAGGTATTAAAATATTTTTAACGAAACAGTCAAAAGATCCAGCACCTAACACATCGGTCGTCCCCGGCCGGCAGTGAAGTAAAAAAAGGGGTATGTAAAAATAGAATATCTTTGGTAATCAATAATTACAGTATAAAACTAACGTAATTAATGGAAATGTTCAATTAACGGTTAGGAAATATAAAAGACCGCCATTAAGACGGTCTTATAAAACATATTATAAAGAAGGTATTAAATAAATTATAAATCCTGCAAAAAAGAGGATTTTAAGTATTATCGAGAAAAGTTTTTTCAAACCAAAAAAGTATAGCTGCTCAACAAATCGTATAAGCCAGAATAGAGATATGGATGCCGTTATAACTTTACCAAGATTGGTAGAAAGCATCTCGGCTGAGTAAAACAATGAAATGTAGGCAACAACTATAAAAACAAAAGTTATACAAAGATTCAGGATTTGTATAACCGCACGGTTAATAATTGTAAGAGATGCTAAATCTTTCTTCCAGTGGAATAACCGCCAAAAGAATAAATGAAATATTGCAAATCCAAGATGATAAAAGCCGCCAATAATCAATAAAGTATTTTTCATAAAAGTCATTCTCTCAGGTTTTTTCTAAATATAAGAAGTTAGCGAAAAGTCATGCTGAACTTGGTTCAGCATCTCAAGACAATTAAGAGATGAGATTCCGAATCAAGTTCGGAATGACAGAACAAAGTTTCTTTTCATTATTCTACAATTCAAGTCTATCAAAACTTTCTTTGGTAATCTCCGCTTTCACTTTTCCGGAATGGGCAATGCCTGCAGGTTCAAACAATATAAGCTTAACATGACCACGAGGAACAACACGATGCTCAACACCTCTTTGAACAATGTAAAATTCACCGCTTTGCAGAGTAATGTTTTTATCTTTTTCATAAATGTCGAGTATTCCATCTACAACAAAGAACATTTCATCTTCATTTTCATGAATATGCCAGGGAACTTTATCACCCTCTAAGCGCACAACCAAAACATACTGTCCGTTTAATTCGCCAACAATCTTTGGTGAAAAAGTATCATTAAACTTTTCAAAGCATTTTTCGATGTTTACTACTTTTGACATTTGGTTTCTCCGAATGAATAACGACTTTACTCAATAATTACAATTTTAAACTAATTGAATTAATGATAATGTTCAATAAACTATTGGCAAATAAACAAAAGATCGCCATTAAGACGGTATTATAATAAGAACTTATTTTACATTCAGCTATAATTCAAGCCGATCAAAACTTTCTTTGGTGATCTCCGCTTTTACTTTACCGGTATGGGCAATGCCGGCAGGTTCAAATAATATAAGTTTAACATGACCACGAGGAACAACTTTGTGCTCCACTCCGCTTTTAACAATGTAAAATTCTCCGGCATTTAGTGTAATGCTTTTATCTTTTTCAAGTATATCGAGAATTCCATCTACAACCATATCCTTCTCAATTCCAGTAGAAGGGATGGTATCATTGAAGATATTTAATTTAATCGGGCAGGAAGTAGCTGTTTTGGTAAATGAAAATTTATCTGCAGGTAATTATTCATTTATGTGGAATGCAAGTGATCAAACAAGCGGAATTTATTTTTACAAACTGCAAACGGGAAACTTTGTTGAAACAAAGAAGATGCTCTTACTAAAATAATTTTTAGTTGGTATATGAGGTAACTTTGGGCAGCATACAATACTGCCCTTTTTATTTTAGTTAACTTTCTGAATTCAAAAATTCATTTATAGATGCAGCTGCTTTTCTTCCGGCACCCATAGCAAGAATTACTGTTGCTCCACCTGTTACAATATCTCCACCTGCAAAGACACCTTTCTTTGATGTCTTCATCGTATTTTCATCAACTAAAATATTTCCCCATTTGTTGTACTGCAGATCAGGAGTAGTTTTTTGTATGATTGGATTTGAACCGTTTCCAATTGAGATTACAGCCATATCAATCGGCAGGATATAATCTGAACCAGGAATTGGAATTGGTCTTCTCCTTCCTGATGAATCAGGCTCACCAAGTTCCATTTTTTGAATCTTTACACTTTTTAACCAGCCTCTTTCATCACCAATAAATTCCAATGGATTAGAAAGTAAAATGAATTCAATCCCCTCCTCTTTTGCGTGATGAATTTCTTCTGCTCGAGCTGGCATCTCTACATCGGATCTTCTATAAATAATGTAAGCATTCCTTGCACCAAGTCGCTTGGAAATTCGTACAGTATCCATTGCAGTATTTCCACCACCAAACACAGCAATGTTTTTATCTTTACAGTTAAAAACCGGAGTATCGAATTCCGGAAAGCGATACGCTTTCATCAAATTAACTCTGGTTAAAAATTCATTTGAAGAATAAACACCGTTAAGATTTTCACCTGGAATATTCAGGAAGTAAGGAAGACCTGCACCGACCGCAATAAAAACCGCATCGTAACCACCTTGAGAGGGCGAAGTCTGGGAATCCATTCCTTCGGAAGAAGACGAAGCCATTTTTTGCATTAGTTCGTCAACAGTATCTGTTAGTCCGATTACTGCGTTTGTTACAAACTCGACGCCGAGTGTTTTTAGGGAATCAATTTCTGCTTTGACAATGGATTTTGGCAAACGGAATTCTGGAATGCCATAAATCAAAACACCACCAAGTTCGTGAAGTGCTTCAAATACAGTAATATCGTGTCCCATTTGAATTAAATCTCCGGCACAACTTAATCCGGCAGGACCGCTTCCAACGATCGCTACTCTTTTTCCGGTTTTTGGTTTGAGTGAAGGAACACGTATTCCAACTGTTTCTCTTTCATAATCAGCCACAAATCTTTCTAATCTTCCAATTGCAACAGGCTCATTCTTTTTTCCCACAACGCACTTCACTTCACATTGTTCTTCCTGAGGACAAACTCTTCCACAAATTGCAGGAAGCAAATTATCCTCTTTCATTTTTTCTGCAGCACCTAAAAAATCACCTTCTGCAACAAGAGCAATAAAATCCCCGATTTTAACTCCAACCGGACAACCTTCTATACACGTCGGTTTTGGACATTGAATGCAGCGAAGAGCCTCCATCTTTGCCAATTCCTCAGTAAATCCAAGATTCACTTCTCCAAAGTTGTTCCTTCTTTCCAAAGGATTTTGCTCGGGCATAATCTGTCTTGGAATTTTCATTCTTTCTTTATTTGAAATTTTTTCTGGCATAATTTTCCGCTAAGGATTAATTGGATAAAATTATTTTAGAATGAATCTGATTTAATTTGCAATCGTGTTCTTCAAGCGAAACTTTTTCTTCCAACAAGTATGACTGATTCCTTGTCATTAAAGTTTTAAAATCAACTTTGTGTGCATCGAATTCTGGTCCATCCACACAGACAAATACGGTTTTATTATCCACAGTTGCCCTGCATCCGCCGCACATTCCTGTTCCATCAACCATGATCGGATTTAGACTCACAACTGTCTGGATTCCTTTTTCTCTTGTAACATCAGCGACCGCTTTCATCATCGGGATTGGTCCGATTGCGAGAACGAAATCAATCTTTC
>JALHTS010000381.1 GCA_022865965.1 Ignavibacteriaceae bacterium | reverse complement strand
AGTGAATTCATATCTGCAGTAAGATGGCGTAAGTTTTTCCAGAAAGCAGTAAAAAATCTTTTACCGGGAATGAAAATAACCGGAGTGGTTAACAGCAGAAGAATTTTATTCAGTTGTTCTGTTGATAAAGGAATAATGTCGTTAAATGTTTCCCACAGCATTCCCATATTTATTATTATAATTGGTATTGTTAAAATAAGTGCAACTATAAAATCCTTTTTGGTCTGCTCTTCATATAAACTTTTATAATCTGTGATTTGCTTTAATGAAGAAGCATCTTTCTTATCACTAAGAACAGAAAGATCAATTTTATAACCTGCATCATCTATCAGTTCAGCAATTTTATTCAAATCAGCTCTATCAGTATCAATTTCAAACGATACCTTTTCTGTAGCCAGGTTTACTGAAACATTTGCAATGCCTTCGGCTTTTGAAATTGCTTTTTCAACTTTTGTAACACAGCTTGCACAAGTCATTCCTTCAATTGGCAGAGATATTTTTTTTGTTTCAATCATTGTATTAATTAAAACTAATTACTTTGTATCCGGCTGTTTCAATTGCTTTAACAATTACTTCATAAGATAAATTGTTCTTATCAGTATCAACTACAACAGTTCCAATTTCTACTTTATAATCAGATACACTTACTTTATTCAATTCTTTCTTAACTGCCATTACACAGTGACTACAAGACATTCCTTCAATTTTAAATGTACGTTCCATAATTTATCTCCTTTTATCTTTACGACATAAATTTATGAAAGAAAAACAGGCTGGACGTTATAGAATAATCGGATTGATTAACAAAATCTTCAGATGACTTTGTCTATAGGTTTTCTACGTAAGTTTTTGAACTGTTTGAAGTAGGAAGGTGTTAGTCCTGTTACTTTTTTAAATTGATTTGATAGATGCTGAACGCTGCTGTATTCAAGTCGGTATGCAATTTCACTTAATGTGAGTTCATCGTAAACAAGAAGTTCTTTTACCTTTTCTATTTTCTGCATGATAATGAATTTTTCAATCGTTGTTCCTTCAATTGAAGAAAATAAAGTTGAGATGTATTGATAACTTAATGAAGTTTCATCGGCTATTGCTTTAGCATAATTAACTTTTGATATCTTACCTTCACTTAGTTCTTTCATTTTATTGATGACCGTTAATTTTATCTTTTCAATTATTCTTGAATTTTTATCATCTATAAGTTCAAACCCATTGACCTCAAGGACAGCTTTAATTTTATCAAGACTAATTTTTTCATTCGATTGTAATTCTACTTCACCAAGAGAAATATCAAGCACCTGGTAACCAAGTTTTTCCATTTCTTCTCTAACAACTTTAATACAGCGGTTGCAAACCATATTTTTAATATTCAGAGTCAATTTTTCAGACATTAGATCACTTTGGAAATTTGTTTTTGGAAAGATATAAAAAAAGAAATGAAAAAATTTAATAGAAAAATGTAATTATTAATTCTTACCGAAACTTTAAAGTGTACATATCCGTTTTTCCGATTGATTGAAGAGTGTATAAACTTTTATTGATTTTTTTTTCAGAGCACTTCGAATTACTATCTGATTGAAGATCGTTTATCACAGTAAATCTTTCAGAAGTTTTTCTTTTTCTATCGTTTTCGTGATTCAATAATATTGATTTCGGAATCTCAATTTTCTGTACTTTCACCGGTTTAGTTCTTGTAATAGTCTGAGGAGCCTGTTCAACCTTATTTCTTGTTCTTATCTTGTAAATAGAGTAGGAAAGTGAGAAAATGCCGAAGACCAGTAATATGATTAAAAAAATAGTGTGCTTTATTATTTCAATTAATTCCATTTCGACTTCGATTTTAGTGAATATTTGCCAATTATTATACCAACCTGCTTTGAGTCCGACACCTTCAAAAATTCACAATAATTAGTGGATTTAAGTTAAAAATTATTTTTGAATTGAGAATGTTATCAATTTGAGAAAAAAAGCGATTTTTCCGTATGATCTATTCCATGCTTTTACTTATCCCCGAAAATTGATTTTACTTCAAAACTTTAATAACTTAATCGCCTAATTTATAAAGACTTAGTAAATTCTTCACTAATCAGAAGGCAAAAAATGACAAAGGCAGATATTGTCGACAGGGTTGCAGCCGGAACAGGTTTAACTAAACTTGAGACCGAAGCAATTATTGAAGGATTCATTACAACTGTAATTGAAGCTTTGAAAGACGGTAAAGGAATTGAGATAAGAGGTTTCGGCAGCTATAAGGTTAAGCAAAAGAACGCCAGACAAGCACGAAATCCTAAAACAGGTGAACAGGTTTTTGTTCCTGCTCATTTTGTACCTACATTCAAGTTCTCAAAAGATTTTAAAGATATTGTTGATAAAGGAATGAAGGAAAAAGGAACAGCTATCTGATGACAAAGT
>JALHTS010000380.1 GCA_022865965.1 Ignavibacteriaceae bacterium | reverse complement strand
TCAATGTAATTATAATCTGGTGTGTACCTTAAATTTTCATTCCATTTATAATCTTTTTCTGTAACAAGAATATCGGGATTCATTATTCCAACAGGATCAAAAAGATTTTTAATCTCCCTGAATAATGGGGTCAATTTTGGGAAGATCTTTTCCATATACGGAGTTCTTAATCTTCCATCACCATGTTCGGCCGTTAATGAACCGTTATATTTAATTACCAGATCAACAAACTTCTCCATAAAGTCTTCAGCATTCGTGAAGGATTTTTCATCTTTCATATTCAGTAATGGTCTGATATGTAAGTTGCCATCACCGGCGTGACCAAACATTGCATATCGAAATGGATATTCATCCATAATTTTAGAAACTTCAACTAAAAATTTTGGGAATAAATTTGGATGAATAGCGCAATCTTCAGCAAATGGTAATGGTTTTTCTTTTCCTTCAATCTTATTTAAAATTACTGTTGCTGCTTTTCGAACACGAAAAATATTTTCTATCTCTTCTTCATTTGTAGAGTACGAACCAAGTTCAGCTAAATTCTCTTTTTTACAAATTATTTGTTCACACTTTTTTAATGCTTGATTAATGTTCTCTTCATCATCATTCTCGAACTCAACATAAAGCAGATATTTAACATTCCCCGGTAAAAATTTTTGAAGTTCCGGTCTGAAGGTCAATGCTAATTGAAGAAATGACTGATCAACATATTCTATTGCCGAAGCACCTAAACTTCTTAAGTGACTTACTGCAATACCCATCTTTTCAAGATCGTTAAAATATAATGAAATCATTCCACGATATTTTACTATGGGAATTGTCTTAAGAACGGCATCAGTGAATACACCTAAAGTTCCTTCGCTGCCAACTAACAGAGAAGCCATATTTAAGTGAGTCTCTGTTAAGATATCCCATACTTGATAACCGGAAGCGTTTTTTGTTGTGTTAGGTCTGGCTGACTCAATCTCTTCAGAATATTTTTCAAGAAGCAGTTTTATCTTTTCATAATATGGTCTATGGAGATCATCTAGAGAAGAAATTTCATTTAAAGGAATATTTTTTGCGTTAAATACTTCCCCCTTTGAAAGAATGACATTAACTTCTTCAACATGTCGATACGTGCTTCCATGTCTCATCGTATGTGGTCCGCCGCTGTTATTTCCAAGCATTCCGCCAATTACACATACATTTCCACTGCTGGGATCCGGAGCAAATTTTCTATAATGTTGTTTGAGTTCAGCTTGCAAATTATTTAGTACAACGCTAACACCGCTTCTTACCAGTTTGTTATCAATAATATTTATTTCTTTGAAGTGATGAGTCAGGTCAAGTATTACAGCTTTACCAACTGAATTACCAGATAAACTTGAGCCTGCGCCGCGAGGCAATATGGGAATTTTATATTTGCAACAAATATTTACCGCAGTTTTTATCTCCTCAATGTTTTCAGGAATTACAATTGCAAGAGGAGTTATTTCATATAAGCAAGCCGCAGTACTATAAAGCTGCAATGTAACTACATCCCATCTGACTTTTTCCTTTAAGTTTAGGTGTAGTTCTTTAATCCAAGCGGAATCGGATTGTTTTATTTTATTTGCTGATTCAAATGACATTAACCACCTATCTTTGTAAACTTTCTTTCGTTATCAGTTCAATTCTTACCGGAATTTCTGACGGAATACTTTCGCCGTTAATTACTTTGTAAGCAAATTCAACTGAAATTTTTCCCATTTCTTCAGGATGCTGGGCAACTGAAGCGTGCATTATATTTTTTAGGATAGCTTCTCTGCTGTCTTTTATAGCATCGAAGCCGACTATAATAATTTCATTTTTTCTTTGCGAAAACGAAATGGCTTCAACAGCGCCGAGAGCCATCATATCATTGCAGTTGCAACCGCTTTTTGACCTTAAGATGCAAAACCTCCTAAATCGCTAATGATGAGAAATCGAGCTGAATTACTTTGAACTCTTTGCGCTAACAATGTAGAGACATTGATGAGGATTGCGATAAATAGTGTTTTGTAAGCTATCTGGTTTCTTAGAATGAATGAGACGAAAAGATTTTTATTATACGTATCCATTTAGTTTTAAAAGTTTTTTAATGATTATCAGAGTAAAAATTGAATTCCGCCTAAGCTCCAAAAATTCGTTTGATCTTCATGGCTGCGTAGGCTCTTGCCGACGGAAAAATATAGAGAAAATTTTTCTGACAATTCCCATGACAGACCCACG
>JALHTS010000379.1 GCA_022865965.1 Ignavibacteriaceae bacterium | reverse complement strand
TTCGCCTTCATAACAAGACATAACAATATATATTTGTCCACCTGCAACGTCAGGTAAATCATCGGTTTCATCAATCTCGTGTATTGTGCAAATGTTATTATGTTCTAATGCAGAGGCAGCTTTTGCTTCGTGGATAAACCTCTGTTTTGCTTCTTCATCTAAGCTAAACGTGGGAGGTAAAAATTTGAGAGCAACGAAACGGTCTAATTTTAAGTCTTCGGCTTTATATACCACACCCATTCCGCCACCGCCGAGTTTTTCAAGAATCCGATAATGTGAAATAGTTGAACCTATCAATTTAACCTCACAAGCAATTTAAGGCTACGTTGGGCAGGTCCGCCTCCGCCGAGCTTTTCAAGAATCCGATAATGTGAAATTGTTTTGCATATCATTTTAAATACTCACAGGTTAAGAATAAAAATATTTATCTGATAGATTTATATTTCCAAAAATCATAAGGGATTATTGGTTCGTTTCCTTTTCTCCTTCCAGTTTAATTTTAAAAGGTGCTTTGATATTCTCCCAGTGAAGAAAAGCTGTTGTTGAATTTCCTGCTAATTCTTCAAATCCAAATAATAGCCACTCTTGATGGTGGCTTTTTACAGGTGTTACTGTTATACGGAGTGCATCTTCTACCTGATTATATGAGAAGCTGCCCCATTCTGAGTTATTATTACTAAATATTATGATCCACTCTTTTTCTGAAGGTATCATATGAATTCCGTATTTACCAGCAGAAAGTTTTTGTCCTTCTATTAAAATGTCAGTATTAAATTCAATAGTTGTGTTTTCGTTTGCACCTGCTCTCCATGGATATGGGTTCCCATTCGAATATTCATTCCCAGACGCCATTCCGTAAGGCACCAGATTACCCCATATAACTCTACCTTTAACACCTGGTCTGCTATAATCAATTGTAATATCTGTTTCAACACCTATTCTTTGGCTCACGCTGGCATGCAAACTTGTCCGAATTTCCTCTTCTTGGGCATTTGTTGATAATGGGAAACTTAGCAGAAATAATAGCATAGATAAGAGACTAATACTAAAGGTTACATGTTTCATGATTTGCTCCTTTTTTATTTAGTTGTGTAAAAATATTTATTAATTTATTTTTTTTATTAATGTTTTGTTTTTCGGTAAATTCAACTGTAGCAACAAATCTTGGAAACGCAGATCACTTCTTAGACTGTCAAAAATGGGATCCACGCATAAATAAAGAACATTGGCAATATGTGCTTTATATACTCCTCCCATTCCGCCTTCTCCGAGTTTTTCTAAAATTTTGTAATGTGATATTATATTGCCAATCATTAGATCAAATTCATTTTTTCTAAGATTTTCTTAAACCGAGGTTCATTTCTTAAATCATCAAATATGGGATCTACCTTAAGATACGGCATATTAGGGTCATTTGCTTGAAATGCTTTTTCAAACCAATCAAGCGCTTCTTTTTTCATTCCTGCACGTGTGTAAAGAGTTGCAATCTGCCAGGGTGTAACGTATGAACCCTCTTTAATTCTTTTTATCATCAATTCAGCTACTTTCTGTAAAGCAACAGTATATCCCCCTTCAGCTTTACCACTCTTAAGTACTTCAATAGCTTCATAATCCTTACGCACTTCGAAAGAGCGAATCCATATATTCAATGCTTGTTCATACATTTTAGTCTGATGATATGCTGATCTGAGAGTAGCTAAAGCCATATATTCATTTGGTGCAGCTTTAAGAATTTCGTTAAGTAATTTAATCACATCCTCATATCTTTTTACATACATCAGATCCATAGCATATAAACTTTGAAATAGATTATTAAATGGATCAAGCTTTAGTGCCAGATTAATTTCGTTCATGGCTTCATCAGGTCGGTTTCGTAAAAATAAGAATTGTGAATAATAAGCACGAGCTTCGGCCATATTAGGATTAAGTTCAATAGTTTTTTCAAATTCTTTTTTTGCCAAATCCCATTGCCACTGACCCCACGTATAATTTACAGCATTCATAAAATGAACCTCTGCCAAAGTGCTATCAAGTTCCAATGCCTTTATTGCTGCAGCTTCTGATTTATCCATTGCGACAGAAAAAGGAAGGAAACCCATCTGAGCTTGACTTCGCCAAGCTAATGTAATTCCAGCATATGCAGGAGCATATTTGGGATCTAATTCAACTGCCATTGTAAAATATCTTAAGGCGGTCTCAAAACCTTCTCGGGTAAGTTTCCATAAATAAAATTTACCCTTCAAATATGATTCGTAGGCTTCAGGGTTTATCTTCTGTTTCTCAGTAAATAATTCCTCTTCCTGCGGTGATAATGTTACTCTGATCTGATGTGCAATTTCTTGAGCTACTTTTCCCTGCAAAGCTAAAACATCTGTAAAATCTCTTTCATATTCCTGTCCCCAAATATATTCATCAGTAGCTGTATCAATAAGTCTTGCCGAAATCTTTATTCTATCCTTTATTCTTACAATTGAACCTTCAATTAAATAATGTACACCTAATTCTGCAGCAATTTTTCTAGTCGATTCGTTAGAATCTTTATATTTCATTACTGAAGATCTGGATGTAATTCTTAATCCACGTATCCTTGCAAGATCTGTTATCAAGGCATCTGTCATACCCTCAGAAAACCAATCCTGCTTATTTTCAATATTAATATCCTTCAATGGCAAAAGAGCAATAGATACTGGTTTAGAAAGTGTCTCCCTGCCTGTCAAAAAATATATAATCAATAGAATCGCGAATATTAAAATTGGAGAGAATATATATGCTAACTTTTTCTGTTGAGGCTTTATTTTAAATGCAGATATAAGTCTTCTATTTGCTGTTTGCTGATTACCAAATTTGCTCTCTAAATCAATTAAAATTTCATTTACAGTTTGATAACGATCTAACTGATTTTTCTGAAGAGCATTATCTAATATTTTTATTAATTCAGTTGGGATATCAATAGTAGATCTATCAATTAATTTTGGATCTTCATTTAGTATGGAGTAAATGACAGCTTGTTCATAATCTCCTTTAAAAGGTAATTGTCCTGTCAGCATTTCGTACAGCATCACACCAATTGACCATATATCAGTTCCAATATCAACGTTTTCTCCATTAGTCTGTTCCGGTGACATATATGAGAATGTCCCAAGCGTAGAACCCATTTGAGTTAGTTGAGTTTGACCTGACACTTTTGCTAATCCAAAATCAAGAATTTTTACAACACCTTCATTGGTTATGAAAATATTAGCAGGTTTTAAATCTCTGTGAACAATACCTTTCTCGTGAGCCTTCTGCAATCCGGAAGCAATTTGTATTGTAATTTCAATTGCTTCATCTGTTTTTATCGGACCACGTTCTATTTTTTTCTTAAGCGTTTCTCCATCATAACAATTCATACAAATAAATATCTGTCCATCATCTGTTTCATTAATTTCGTGAACAACACAAATATTATTATGATCGAGAGATGATGCTGCCCGAGCTTCGTGAATAAACCTTTGCTTTGCATCTTCATCTAAGCTAGACGTGGGAGGTAAAAATTTAAGCGCAACTGTACGATGGAGTTTAGTGTCTTCGGCTTTATACACAACACCCATCCCGCCCCGTCCGATCTCTTCGAAAATTCGGTAGTGTGATATTGTTTTCCCAATATACTCGCTCAAGAAATTTCCTCCCTTGCTTGATCGGACGAGGTCTCGTCCGTTCCGCTTTGCGGAACGAGACGGACTCCGCCGAGCTTTTCAGTAATCTTATAGTGTGACCCGCCGTGGCGGATAGTTTTGCCAATCATAATTAAATCAAAATTAAATTTTTGATTTAGCTAAACGATTTCACTGCCTCATCAACATTATCATAAATGTTAAATATCTGATTTAGCTTTGTTATGTTAAGCACACCCTGAACTTTATCCGATATATGAGCGAGTTTTAAATCGCCCCCGGCATTCTTTAAGGTTGTATAACCGCTTATCAGTATTCCAATCCCTGTACTGCTAACAAGTTTTACATCAGTCATATCCACAACTAAGTTTTTCTTGTTTTGGTCGATCAGCTCATACAGCTTTTCACGAAATAGCTTAGCATTTTCGCCGCCGATCAGGTTGCCCTTTAATTCAATTATAGCAGCCTGGTACGTTTCTTCTATTTTCACTTTCATATTGCCTCCTGTAAAATTTAGTTTTATTCATAACGTTTAATTATCAACAAAGTGATGTCATCCATTTGAGGAATTCCAGAAGTGAATATTTTCACATCACCTAATATTTCTTCTGCCAAAAGTTTTGAACTTAAAGACAATTTATTTTCTATAAGATCATAAAGCCTCTCCTCGCCATATTCTTCTTCAGCTTCATTCATAGCTTCAGTTATACCATCTGAAAAGACAACAAGTGTTGATCCCTTTTCAAACGATATTGCTTCTTCATCATAGTTTGTATCTTCAATGCAGCTAAGCAGCATTCCACCTTTGTCCAGCTTAAATTTATTGCCCTTGGCAAGAAAAACCGGCACATTATGTCCTGCATTGCAATAAGTGAGAATATTTTTTTCAGTATCAAGGATTCCAAAAAATAGCGTTACGAATTTTGATATGTCTGTGCTTTTGTGAAGAAGATTATTAGCTCTTTTAATGCAATCTTTTGCACAATTACAAAATAATAACTGTCCTCTTAGCGTAGCTTGAAGATTTGCCATAAGCATTGATGCTGGTAATCCTTTGCCGGATACATCACCAAGCGCGATTGCAGTTTTATTTTCTGATACTTTTATAAAATCGTAATAATCTCCACCAACTTCACGAGCCGGAATATTAATTGCATAAATATCGTAACCATTAATATCAGGCATTTTCAGAGGTAAAAGATTTTTCTGTATTTCACTTGCAACCTGAATTTCTTGTTGTATCAGAATAAGTTTTTTTTCTTCTTCAAACAATCTGGAGTTCTCAATTACATTTGCAGATTGAGCGGCAATTATCTGAAGCAGTCTTTGATCGGTTTCATTAAAGCCATCATCAGATTCCTTATTGAATAGCGAAAGTATTCCGATCATTTTCCCTTTAATAATCATCGGCACACTCAGCAAAGATCGTATCTTCAGAAACGAGTTCTCCCGCAAAGCAATTTTTTCTTCCCTTTTGAATTCATTGATGAGCAATGGTTTTTTATTTGCCAGCATTATGTCGGATATTTGTTTGTCAAATCGCAGTGAATCTTTATCATCAATATTATCCCGGATTCTTATCATTGTATGGAAAGGATTGACAAAATCTTTTTCATCAATAAGTTGAATTGATCCTTGTTCGGATTTAAGATGTTTGACACATTTTTTTACAATAAGATTTGTGATTTGATCGAGTGATTGAGTAGAGGCAATAGCGGTTGCCATATCATTAAGGATAGAGAGCTCTTCAACAGCGGATTTTAACCGAAGATTTTCCTTGCTTAATTGATCATCTTCTTTATAAGATTTCGGGCACATATATATCCCTTATCTAATAATAAAAAATTCAAGGATTTTATGTCAGTAACCAGTCTACTAATTATGTTATATACTGATAATCCTCCCAAATGGGGTAACGTTAAAATTAAATTTTTACTTCGGTAGAGAAATCTAGGTGTTATCTCAGCGGGTAATCAGCAATATAACTCGGTAATTTTTCCTCTTCCGGAGTAGAAAGAAATTTATGAATTCAATAATGCAACTAATTTCAATTAGAATCAAGAAAAATAAGTTAAGCATTCAGCAAGTGTTAATGGTTGTTAATCTGGTAA
>JALHTS010000378.1 GCA_022865965.1 Ignavibacteriaceae bacterium | reverse complement strand
GATAATAATATTAATTCCGTTGTTCTGAAGCGTGCTCATTATATCTTCAGAAGCCATTGATGGTGAGAAAACAGCAGTTGAACCTGTATAAAGTGTAACAATAGCAGTACCAAGCAATGGGAAAATATGATGCAGAGGAAGAAGGATCATTACTTTATCTTCCTTTTTATAAATTTCTGCATCAGTTGTAACGGATTCAATATTAACAAGAAGATTATCAAACGAAAGCATTACACCTTTTGGTGAACCGGTTGTACCGGAAGTGTAAATTATAACTGCGGTTTCATTTAAATCTCTTTGAGGAAATTCAGAGACACCCGCTATTCTTTCAATTGTAATCTCATCAATATTCATCAGGCTTGGCTCGTATGCAAGCTCTTCATTTGCTTTAAGTATTACTTCTTTTGTCTGGTTGGAATAAAAAATAACTTCTGGTTTGCAGTCATTAAGAATATATGCTACATCTTCAGAAGAAGACATAAAATCAATTGGTACAACGCAGGCGTTTTTCTTCCAGCCTGAGTAAAAAGCATAAATCCATTCTGGTCTGTTTTCAGAAAATACCGCGACTTTGGAAAGATTATCTTTTTTAAGAATCGAAGCATAAGAATTAACATTCTCAATAAGTTCTGAATAACTTATTTGCTGGTCTTTCCAGATAATAGCTGTTTTTTTATGATCTTTTAGAAACAAGTAAACCTCGTAGTTTTAATTCATCTTTGAGTTGTGAAGATATTAAAATATAAATTTAAAACCACCAAATGTTTTGTAGCGTTTGACTATAATTAACTTTATGAATAATATTGATATAAAATAATTGAGGTATAAAATGAGTGAGCAGGAAAAACCCGAAATTGGTTCCATTACCTGGATTGATCTTACAGTTCCAAACGCTAAAGAAGTAAAAGATTTCTACAGTAAAGTTGTGGGCTGGAAATCAAATCCGGTTTCTATGGGCCATTATAATGATTTTAGTATGATTGCTCCTGAAAGCGGTAAAGTTGCATCCGGAATTTGCCACACAAAAGGAGTTAATGCAAAACTTCCTCCTCAGTGGTTAGTTTATATAACAGTAGCTAATGTTGATGAGAGCGCAAAGATTTGCAAAAACAACGGCGGAGAGATAATTGTCAAAGCTAAAAATATGGGTAACTACGGAAGATATTGTGTGATTAAAGATCCGGCTGGTGCAGTTTGCGCTTTATTTCAGCCTTTGTAAATGATTTAGTAGCCTCAGGCTTCAGCCTGAGGAAAACAGACATTTCCCAGTACAACTCCCTCTCCCATACGCAAGCTAATCCGCTTCAGCGGATTACGCCTACCAATTTTTTGAATTTTAATTTTTAACTACACCCACTTTTATCAAGCAGGATTTAATTCGTTCAAATGTTTTCTGAATGTTATTATCCAATCCTATTGAGATGCGAACAAGTCCTTCGCTCAATCCCATTTTTTCTTGTTCCTCTTTCGGAATTTCAGAAGAGGTACTGTGTCCCGGTGAAGAAAACAATGTTTTAAAATATCCTAAACTTACAGCAAGATATCCGACTTTCTCATTCTGCATTTCAGCCATAAGAGCATCTGCTGTTTTTTCATCACCAGCATCGATTGCAAATATTCCACCGAATCCAAATCCTTCGTTCCTAATTTCATTTAATAATTTATAACCATTATGCGTTTTTAATCCGGGATAATAAACTTTAAGACCTAACTTTTGAAGATTTTCAGCGAGATAAATTGCATTCTCGCTGTGTTTTTTTATTCTGATATGAAGTGAGTGTAAATTCTTTAATATACTTGCGGCACGGTGACTATCAAGAACTGGTCCCAATAGCATTGCTGCACCTGAATTTATATCCATAAGCTGATTAATAAATTCACGTGAACTGCAAACACAACCAGCAACACAATCACTTGTTCCATTAATAAATTTTGTTAAACTGTGAATTACAATATGTGCCCCAAGATGAAGAGGAGTAATGATGAAAGGACTGAATGTATTATCAACAACAAGTTTAAGATTATGTTTATCGGCTAATTTCGCAAGCCCTGAAATGTCAGCAATTTCTAATAGAGGATTACTGATTGCTTCGCAATAAACAATTTTGGTTTTATCTGTAATTGCATTTTTAACAGCTTCAAGATCCTGGATATCAACAAAGTTTACATTTATACCGTGATTAGGAAGAAAATTTTTAAAGAAAGCATAAGTCCCTCCGTAAATTGTCCTGCCCGAAATTATTTCATCACCGCATTTACAAATTTGAAGAATAGTACAAGCGATTGCAGCCATTCCGGATGATGTTACAATTGCAGCTTCGGAAGCTTCTAATCTTGCAAGTGCATCAGCCAGAAATTTATTTGTGGGATTCCAATGACGGGAATAAAGAAAGCATCCCTCAATTTCGTGATCAAACAGTTCCTTCATAGTTTCGGGATTTAGAAAAGTATATGTTGATGAATCCGTAATTGATGGATTCACATCCCCGTATTCGCCAAATACCAAATAATCCTGAATTTCAACACTCGGATCGAAGTGATGCATGATTTTTCTCCCTTAATTAGTCAATATGAATTTTTGTATTGAACTTAACCGTAGACAAAATAAACATAGTATTAATTCTGCTAACACCTTTAATCTTTGTGAGTTTCTCAAGCAGGAATTTCTCGTACTGTTGAATATTTTCAACTGCTACTTTAAGAATAAAATCTTCTTCCCCGGCAACGTGATAACATTCAAGCACTTCTTCCACTTTTTTAATATGTTTAGTAAACATATCAATCGAGTTCATCTGATGAGCAGTCAGCGATACAGAAACGAAAGCAAAAGTTCCTTTTCCAATCATTTCGGGATTAACAAGAGCAACATATTTCCTGATTACTCCGTTACTTTCAAGTCGTTTTACTCTTTCCAGCATTGCCGGTGGTGATATTCCCACTTCGGTTGCAAGCTGCACATTAGTAATTCTTGAATCATCCTGAACAATGTCAAGAATTTTTTTATCTATTTTGTCTAGTTTCATGGCATTATTAAAATTAGTTTTTTGTGATTTATACTTAATAAAATACGGTTTTATTATTTATCTGTCAAATTAAATTATGTAATACAAATATTTACCGAATATCAATAACCTACTTGCGAAAATGCTTATGAAATACGAGTTTTAAAACCGGCATATTATAAAAAAATATTGGAAAGCCTTAAAATGAACGAAAAACAATTAGCAGCAGAAAAATCAGTTGAGTTTATTAAAGATGGGATGATTGTAGGACTCGGCACAGGCTCTACAGTTAATTTTATGCTGAAGAAACTTTCTGAACAGATTAAAAAGGGATTAAAAATAAAAGCTGTCGCGACATCCCAACTAACATATCAATTAGCTTCTGCATTGGGTATTGAAGTAATGGATACTGAACTTGTAAACAGAATTGATCTTACGATTGACGGAGCAGATGAAGTTGATCCGAACCTTAATGGAATTAAAGGAGGCGGAGCTGCTCTTCTTTACGAAAAGATTATTGCCGGTAACTCCACTACAAATATATGGATAGTCGATTCATCAAAACTTGTTAATAAATTAGGAAAATTTCCTTTGCCCGTTGAGGTTGTTCCTTACGGATCAAATTTCTTATTCTCAAAGTTTGAAAAAATGAAATTCAATCCTTCATTCAGAAAATTTGAAGGCAAAAACTTTATAACCGATGGCGGACATTTTATAATTGATCTTAACCTTAAGATAATTAATGATTCGGTTGGATTAGAAAAAGAGTTGAAAAAATATGCCGGAGTAGTCGAAGTTGGTTTATTTACCGGTATAGCAGATATAGTAATTGCAGGAAAGGGAGATAAAGTGGAAATATTTAAAAAATAAAAAAGGCGAACCATCCCGAAAGATGATCCGCCTTAGGCTGATAACAAAATTTTCACTTATTTATCAAAACCAATTTTTTTTAGTTCCTGGGCAACCTTCCTCGAGTTTAGATAACCGAAGAGTACCAATAAACCCAAGAAAATGATTACTCCAATTTCAGTTAATCCCATTTTCCTCTCCTTTATGATCAATAAAATTATAATTTCTTACATTAAAATTTTGCAAGGATAGTGCCACTTGTAATTTTTTAAGTCCGTTTGAAAACAAAATAAATAAGAGGGAAATATTTTGGATGAAGATTATTCAAAGTAAATTTTACATGAGGCATTCTGTTTTTTACTTATTGGATAAACATGCATTTAAAGATCAAGAACCTGATGTAACGAACATTATTACAATTGAATCTAATAAAGAATCCACTAAATACCCAAAGCCCGGAATCATCGTGAACTAATAACTCAAAATAATTTTACTTCTTGACTTAATTAATGATTAAAAATTTTTATCTTTGATTAAAATAAATTTTATAATTTTCTTGAGCAATCAAGTAATAAAATAAAATGATATTCTTGATTAAAATTACTCTATTATTCACCGTTCACTTCTACATTATCAAATCAATTCGATATTATTCTTAAAAATTTTAAGGTGATTTATGAATACGATACAATTTTTTTTACTTCATCATAATCGACTACATTTTGAACCGAGTGGAATCCACGACCGCATCACCGGGTTAACTG
>JALHTS010000377.1 GCA_022865965.1 Ignavibacteriaceae bacterium | reverse complement strand
CTCAAAATATTGAGGAAATAAGACTAAAAATAGACGAAAGGAACAAGTATTACACTAAAGCAATTCTGGAAAACGATGTAGAGGCAATGCTGGGAATGTATACAGACAATATTTTGTCTCTTCCCAGTTATCAGCCGATGATAAGAGGCATGGCCTCAGTAAGAGCAATCAGTGAAGAACAAAAGGAAACCGGCTGGAGAACAACACATTTTGTTCTTAATACAACAGATATAATTCCAGCCGGTAATTATGTTATTGAAGTTGGAAATTATGATATGATAATGAGCCCGCCGGATTCAGAGGAAGAATGGCCGGATAACGGCAAATATATTACGGTTTGGGAAGTGCAGGACGATGGCTCATTAAAGATAAGAATGGAAACATGGAATACAGATAGTAATCCATGGGTAAATATAAATGAGGACTCCATGCTTGAAGAAAAGAGCCCCGATTAATTTTGATTTTCTCAATGGAGAAGAAAATATTTTGCAACTTTTATGATGTTTTGTGTTGATAAATTTTCATAACCTTCTAATATTATTGGTGTATGATTAACAAAAACTTTGTAAACACAACTCAATTATTTTTCTATGAACATTACATCAATTGGCGAAACTCTATTCGATATATTTCCATCCCATAAAAAGCTTGGCGGTGCTCCGCTGAATTTTATTTATCATGTTAAAAAAATTACCGGCAGAGGAAATATTATCAGCAGGGTTGGAAAAGATGTGCTTGGGGCAAAAGCCTTGGCTGAAATTCAGAAGCTTAAGATTTCAACGCAATATATTCAGCAGGATAAAATCCACCCAACCGGTATTGCAAATATTGAAATGAACGAAGACAAAGAACCATCGTTTACAATAGATACTGACCGGGCATTTGATTTTATCGAGCAAACAGATGAGGCAGAAGATTTAATTAATCTTGATACAGACGTTTTATATTTTGGAACGTTAGGTCAAAGAAGTAAAACCTCCAGAGAAACCATTCAATCATATTTTAACCGGGGCATAAAATATTTTTGTGATTTAAATCTTCGTCAAAAATTTTATTCTGAAGACATAATACGAAGTTCTCTTGAAACTGCAGATATAATAAAAGTAAACTATAGCGAACTTAAGACTCTTAATGATATTCTTTTTAAAACGGAATATAATACAGAACGTATTGCGCTCGAGCTAATGGAGCAATTTAAAATTAACCTTCTTGCGGTAACTCGCGGAAAAGACGGATCAACGCTTTTTGAAAATGGAGAAAGAAGTGATTTTTCTCAGACAGATTCTGATATAGTAGATACAACCGGAGCAGGAGACGCTTTTTCTGCAGTGCTTTGCATAGGATTTATGCAGGGCTGGGATCTTATGCAGATTAATAAACATGCAAATGATTTTGCGTGTGAGGTTTGTAAGGTAGAAGGAGCCCTTCCAAAGAGTGACAGAATTTATGAGGATTTGATAAGTCTGGCTAACGGTTTTTAATTACACAGTATATTTTTTTATTATTTCTTCGGGAAGCCTAACGGGCTTTCCGGAACTAAGAGAAATCATTGTGTAAACGAGATAACCCTCTGCCGCAACTTTTTGACTATCTGTTTTTACTATCCAGAAATCAACAACAACCTGTGCTCCGCTGTAAGATTTAAGCTGGGTTTTCACAACTATTTTATCTCCCAAAGTTAAAGCTCTCTTAAACTCAATGTGTGCGGTGCTAGCAACCCAATTATATCCAAGGGAATGAAAATCCTCCATTGACATCTTATATTCTTTAATCATTTGCTCGTATCGCGCAGCCTGAACATAATCCAAATACTTTGTATTGTGAACATGATTGTTCAGATCAATATCATCGGGTCTAATAGTTATTTCCGTTTCAAATGTTGAATACATAAAAATATATCAAGGCAACAGATTAAATGCCACCCCGATCTTAAATAGAAACTTAATTTTATTTATAAAAGATCACCATTCTCTTTTCCGTTGCCATTGGTATTGCCATTAATCTCATCGTCTTCGGGAATTACTCTTGCAATATCTGCAATAGAATCGCCCTCGTTAAGCCGAATCACCCTAACACCCTGGGTGTTTCTGCCCATCACGCGTAGATTTTTGATGCCTTGTCTTATTACCATTCCTTGTGTTGAGATAATTACAAGCTCATCGCGATCAACAACTTCCAT
>JALHTS010000376.1 GCA_022865965.1 Ignavibacteriaceae bacterium | reverse complement strand
TACTTTTGTCTTAATCGTTAAACCGGATTTGTCTTGATAGTTTTTTAGAAATGCACCAAGAAATTTATTATTTATAAGCCATTCATTAGCTCGTTGAGAGCTTTTCATAAAACAGGCAGAAGCAAGAATTAAAAATATTGTTGTAGGAAGCAGAGGAAGAAAAATTCCAAGCACACCGATTCCTACAAGCAGGAAGCCTGAAATTAAATATGCAAATCGATAAAATGCGGGGGATTTTGCAGTAGTTATTTCTGATTTAGAAGCCATATGAAATTCTAAGCAGTACTAAATAAATGTTTGTATTTAATAAACAAAATCAGGAATTTTATATCATAAGTCAAATTGATAATTCTACTTCCTTATCTTGCAAAGCAATATATTAAGGACAAGAAAAAGCTAAATCAAAGAAAAGAGTTGAATAATCCTGTTTCCAAAAGAGAGGTCGGATTAGTTTACCGTAAAACTTTTGTTAAGATACATTTATTAAAAGCTCTTAAAAACGAAATACTAAATGCAATTCCAAAAGAATTAAAAGAAAACAAAGAAGGATTGATAATACATTGAAAACATTTACAGTAAAAAGAAGAATCAATTTTTTTGATTGCGATCCTGCCGGAATAATTTTTTATTCCAAGGTTTTTGATTTTGCACACGGCGCTTATGAGCAGCTGATTCAGTCAATTGACAAAGAGAAAGATTACTGGAATAATGACAAATATGTAGTCCCAATAATCAGAAGCGAATCAAATTATCTCAAACCTATGAAGTATGAAGATGAGATATTTATAAAGGTTAGAGTTAGTGAACTGAGATCTTCATCTTTTGAATTAAGTTATAATATGGAAAATGAATCCGATAAGCTTTTATGTAGTGTTAAAACGGTTCACGTTTTTGTTGATAGGAAAAGTTGGGAGAAGATGGAGATACCCAATCATATTAGAGAAGGATTGGAAAGATTGATTTAAGAAAAGCTGCGAATCAGACTAATTATTACTAAGATATTTTGATGAAAAATCAAGTAGTAAATGGCAGAAATTTTTCTTGAATAATCTTTATTAGCCACTTGCATTATCCAGAATATTTCATCTTCAATTTTGCTATCTCAACTTTTCCCAAAGAAGTTTTCGGCAATGAATCTTCAATAAAAAATTGTTTTGGAATTTTATACGGAGCAAGTTTTTTCTTTAATAGTAATTTTAAATCACTAATATCAACTTCAGTCGAAGTAACGATGACCGCACAAACTATTTCTCCCCATTCAACATCATTTATAGGAAAAACTACCGCTTCAGTAATGCCCGGATATTTTAAGATAACTTGTTCAACTTCAAATGGATTTACATTTTCTCCACCGCTTACAATCATATCGTTTTTCCTTCCGGATATGTAGTAAAATCCATCTTCATCATAATATCCGATATCACCGGTGAAGTAAGAATTCTTTAGTATTCTTTCATTTGTTGCTGTTTCATTATTCAAATATTTTTTGAATAGTGAATCACTCTGAATAACAATATCACCCTGAACGTTTGAAGGACATTCATTACCATTTTGATGAATAATTTTTATTATAGTATTCCCAACCGGTTTACCGATTGAATCACTTTTTAATTCAATGTTATTTTCATTTAGTGCCGTGATAAAAGAAGCCGTTTCAGAAGATCCGTAAACTTTAACAGGATACCATCCTGTCTTTTTAGCTTCAACTAATAATTCTTTAGCAACAAATCCACCACCGATGAGGGAGCATTTTAACTCAGTATTTGGTTTGAATCCAGCTTCCATCATTCTTTTCAATTGTGTTGATACAAAAGATGCGAGTGTTGGTTTTAGTTCTGATATTACTTCAATTAAATCATTTGTTTTCAATGATTCAGGAATGATAATGCTTGCACCATAATATAGAGCACGACAAACAATTTGAAAACCACCAATGTGATAAAAGGGAAGACTTGCCAACCATCTATCATTTTCAGAATGATTAAGAATTTCATTTCCAAATAAAACACTGCTTAATAAAGAATGAAAAGTATGGACAACTCCTTTTGGTTCGTCTGTTACACCGGATGTGAAAACAACGACAGCTTCATCAGTTGCAGTCAAATCGAAATCAGTAAACAGTTGAAGAGTTATGTCGTTATTGTTCTTCTCGTTCTCTAAAAAAATAATTTCAACCGTTTCAACAGTTTTAATTTTTTGATATAAAGTTTTATTAGTTATAATATGTTTTATTTCTGCAAAAGAAATAAGTTTCAACAACTCCTCATCAGTTGCTAAAAGATTTAATGGAACGGGAATCGCACCAAGTTTCCACAATGCAATTACCGCAACAATAAACTCAGGAGAGTTATCTGAATAGATTCCTATATATTCTCCTTTAAAGATTTTGTCTGATAGTGTTTCAGCATAAGAAGACGATAACTTATTAAGTTCATCATAAGTGATTATTGAATCCTTTGTTATCACAGCAGGATTGTTGTTTTTGTGTGATTTTAGATTTAGTAAATATTCCAATTTAAATTTCATCTTTGCTTAAAACTATTTTGTCATTCCTCATAATATCAATTGTTATTTTAAACATTCTCATAACAATATTCCGGTTGAGAATAGTAATCCGTATATGGCAGAAAATTTTGCTGTCAGCTCAAGCGTTTTGTTCAAATCTGATCCTTTATACTCAGATAACATTTTAATAAGTGTTACTGCTATTGGTAAAGAAATGTAAGGAAGGGAAATCCAGTAAGAAAAATTATAAAATGAGAAAAGAAGTAGTGGAACAATAAATGAAATTATTAAAAGCACTATGAATTCTATCTTAGAAAAGGTATTTCCAAAAATTACAGCGAGAGTTATTTTACCTGTACTTCTATCCTCTTCAATATCACGAAAATTGTTTACGAC